>CAZVRN010000106.1:0-9016 GCA_964629485.1 uncultured Thermodesulfobacteriota bacterium
TTAAACAGCTCCAGTCTAAAGGCATGTTTTCACTGGTAGAGGCCTTCAAACCCTAGCGCCGCACTGAAGATAAACCCGCGGAAGTATGAGTCGACTTATGCCGTTCTTTTGTTTCATCCGCCCACCTGTACCTGTGGGACGAGCCGTTGAATTACATTGACATTAGACAAATAGAAAAGGCTATACTGAATTTTAGACCGAACCTGCTTTTTATTGAACATGACAGGTATTTTATTGAAAGGGTTGCCACAGATATCGTTATGATGAACCAGACTTAATCAATCCCGTTCCCAACGCTGACGAAGGGCGCGAGCCATGTCCCGGTCGGCCATTCGTTTTTTGATAGCCTGACGCTTATCAAAGGTTTGCTTTCCTTCGGCCAGACCCAGCTCTACCTTGGCCTTCCCATCCTTGAAATAAATGGACAAAGGTATGAGGGCCATGCCTCTCTCCTGGGTGCGTCCGTAGAGTTTTTTTATTTCCCTTTTATGAAGGAGCAGTTTCCGGCGTCGTTCCGGGTCGTGGTTTCCGTGATGGGCAAAGGGGTAAGGGCTGATGTGGGAGTTAATCAGCCAGACCTCACCTTCCTGGACACGGGCATAACTGTCCGTCAAATTGGCCCTGCCCTGGCGGAGACTCTTGACCTCGGTACCGGTCAAAACGAGACCCGCTTCATAAACCTCGCTGATTTTATAATCAAAGCGGGCCCGTTTGTTTCGGCAGACGATTTTTTTCCCTTCTCCCTTAGTCTTAGTCATCAATCATAATTTCTAAAAACCGGCTTAAGAAGTCCCCATATATCAAACACAGTTTTAAACCCGAATCCAAAATATAATCCCCCAACCCAAATATTGTTGCGCCTTCCGGATGTTATCCCAAGTCTATTTAAATCGAATTTGATCTTTACAAGTCTAAAGGAATCACTTCGCTGATAACAGATTTGGCTCAATCTGATTCGCGGGGTGAAAAAGAAAACGCTTGGCAAGCACATTTTCGACAAACTTGTTGACTTCACTCACCGTTCGGCAGTTAAGAATGGTATCCAGGTATTCCTGGCATTCCTTCTTGGAAGTCATGCGGATTAAACGTTTAATGCGCGGTATGGCCCGGTTGGGCATGGAAAGTTCATCCAGCCCCAAGGCGATTAAAATAGGAGTGCAGATCGGGTCACCGGCCATTTCGCCGCACATGGAGACAGTGATACCCGCAGCATGCCCAGCTTCAACAATGAATTTAATCATGCGCAAAACCGCCGGGTGAAGCGGTTCGTACATGTGGGCAACCTGTTCATTCACCCGGTCAATAGCCAGGGAGTATTGAATCAAGTCATTGGTTCCAATGGAAAAAAAATCCACTTCCTGGGCCAGAACATCGGCCAGAAAGACGGCTGAGGGGACTTCAATCATGATTCCCACTTCCATTTCCGGATCGTATTCAACCCCCTCGCGGTTCAACTCCTGACGAACATCTTCTAAAACCTGTTTGGCTTCGAGAAGTTCGCCCAGCCCGGAAATCATGGGGAACATGATTTTAACATTGCTGTATTTTGAGGCTTTGAGGATAGCGCGAAGCTGGTCCTTGAAAATATCTTTTTCTTTCAAAGAAAAACGAATGGCTCTCAAACCTAAGGCCGGATTCATCTCGTCGGCCCAGTTTACGCTTGAGGCAAACTTGTCGCCGCCTAAATCCACAGTTCGAATCGTCAGGGGCATTGGAGCAATAACCTGGGCCACGTCCCGGTAATCCTTAAAGAGTTCCTCTTCTGTCGGCAGCCGGCGATGCGCCAAGTAAAGGAATTCAGTCCGATAGAGGCCGATTCCTTCGCCGCCGTGATCGGCGACCGCGGCTACTTCTTCAAATATTTCGATATTAGCCTTGACCGTCAATTTGTGTCCATCAAGGGTCTCGGCCGGCAGGAAGGCACTACGGACGATTTCGGCCTGATAGCTTTCATAGCTTCTCTGCCGCCCGCGAAAATACCTGAGAGTTTTTTCATCGGGATTGATCACGACGTGACCGGAGGTGCCATCGACGACGATCAGATCACCTGTCTTGATTCGACGTGTACAATTTTCCAGGCCGACAACTGCAGGAATTTCAAGGGCCTGGGCAATGATGGTCGTATGGGAGGTCTTGCCGCCCATATCGATGATAAAGCCCATAACCCGGTCCAAGCGTATCTGAGTGGTATCGGCTGGAGAAAGATCGTGCGCCACAATAATGACCCGGTCTTTAATCTCAGCCAAATTCTCAGGAATGTGACCGGCCAGGTTGCGCATGATCCGCTCACTGACATACTCAATATCCTGAATCCGGCTTCGGATGTAGCTATCCTTAATGCGCCCGAAAACCTCCCGGGCTTTATCCACCGTCTTTTTCAAGGCCCATTCAGCGTTAATCTTTTCTGTTTTTATCAGGTCAATCGTGGCCTGGTAAATCATACTGTCTTTTAAAATAAGAAGATGGGTATCGAGAATATAGGTGTGATTATTAAGGTCAGCGGGCATTTCGGCCCGGATTTCCTCCAGTTGATCCTGGGCCTGCTGCACGGCCTGCTCAAACCTCTTGATCTCATCATCAATAAAAGATTTATCAATCAGGTACTGGTAGAAAATCTCCACTTCGCTCCGGTCCAAGAGGTAAGCCTTGCCCACGACAATACCGGGAGAAGCGGCCACCCCGGTCATAACAGAATTTTTATCTATAAAATCAGGTAGTTTCATTATTCGCCAAAATTGTTGTCAATTAAGTCGGATATAGCTTCAATGGCGAGCTTACTGTCTGGCCCCTCTGCCTTGATCAGGACCCTGGATCCCGGGGGACACTCCAGTGTTAACAGAGAAATAACACTCTTGGCGTCTGCGATTTGACCATTTTTCTCAAGCCATACCTCGGAATCGTACTGTTTAGCGGTTTCAACCAGTCGAGCCGCTGCCCTGGCATGCAGTCCTAAATGGTTTTTAATGAGCACTTCTTTAGTTTCTTTAAATTCACCCGGGTTTACAGACATATTATCCGCCATGCAAATATTTTCAGTTAATTCCGTTTCAGGATATCCTGTATCTATCAATTTGCCGTCCTGCGGCCCGCCACATCCAAAACCAGCCGGTATAGTTCGCTGCGGCTTATATCGGACGCTCCGGCCAAGTCTGCCACAATCTCCCGCACCGGCCGATTATCCTGACTGATTATCTCCCGCAGTTCTTCGCGAGTCAAGCCTCGGGATTCAGACTCAGGGGCTCCGGCCACAACCAGGGTCAGCTCCCCGCGAACCACCTCGGTTCGGTGTTCAATCTCCCAGGCGATTTCATGGAGGCGGCCCCGTAAGAATTCCTCATGTATCTTGGTCATCTCTCGACCTAAAACAGCTTCTCGCGGGCCAAAAACAGCGGCAAGGTCGTTGAGGCTTTTTTTAAGCCGGTGGGGAGCCTCATAAAAAACCATGGTTCGTTTCTCTTGTTTCAGCGCCTGAAGGACCTTGAGACGCGCCTCCTTTTTGGCTGGTAAAAAACCAACCATAACAAACCCTGAACCAGGCAGCCCTGAAACCGAAAGCGCGCAGGCACTGGCCGAGGGCCCTGGTACCGGCACAACCCGAACGCCCTGCTTGACAGCCTCTTTAACCAGGAAGGCCCCCGGATCCGAGACACCGGGAGTCCCTGCATCCGAAACCAAAGCCAGGTCGCGGCCTTCAGATAAGACGCTCAACAGTTTCGGCAGAACGCGGGTATGATTTTGCTCCCGGTAGCTGATGAGACGGGTGGATATCTTATAACGTTCAAAGAGCTTGCGGGTCCGACGAGTGTCCTCAGCCGCCACTAAGTCGACCTCACCAAGCACGCGACAGGCCCTAAAACTGAGGTCTTCCAGGTTCCCCAATGGTGTGGCCACAATAAAAAGCGTGCCCATGCGAGACAAGATTTTTTCCGCCTTTCAATCCATGACCAGATCAAAGGCATCGGCCAGATGATCGATACAGGGCTCTGAGTCTGCCATCACAATGCCCACGATATCGAAACGCGCGGCGCGATCCTGCCAGCCTTTCCGGATAAGAAAAGACTGCGCCGCCATGGAAATCCGTCGTCTTTTTTTTGAATTCACCGCGGACCGCGGACCGCCGAACGTGCTCGCGGACCGAGTCTTAACTTCCGTAAATACAACCACCTCGCCGTCGAGAAGAATTAAATCTATTTCACCGTATGGCGTGCGTACATTTCGTTCTACCAGCAACAGACCTTTCTTTGCCAAATAGGAAGCCGCAAGGTCCTCGCCCCGCCGGCCGAAAGATAAATGGCTGCTCACGCTTCACTCTTTTCCCGCACGCGGGCGAAAGTAAATCGATGTAAGCGGCAAGGTCCGTATTTGGCAAGAGCGCTCAGATGGCCGCGGGTAGCATAGCCTTTATGGGAGGCAAATCCATATTCCGGATACAAGCGGTCATAACCGAGCATCACCCGATCACGGATCACCTTCGCCACAACAGAAGCCGCGCCAACAGAAAGGCTTAAGCGATCTCCATGAGGCAGGGCCCGTTGAGGTATATCCAGGGGCAACCGTACATTCCCGTCGACCAAAAGAAAATCCGGAGCGGGTTTCAAGCTGGAAACCGCTTGCATCATGGCCTTAAGTGTTGCCCGGAGAATATTGATTCGATCAATTTCAAACTGGTCAACCAGGCCGTATGATACGGACCTGGCTTGTTTTAAAATAAGCCAGAAGGCCTGCTCACGCTGGTTTTCGGTCATCGCTTTCGAGTCTCCCACGCCCGGATACTCGAAGCGATCGTCAAGAATAACGGCACCTGCCACGACCGGCCCGGCGAGAGGACCGCGCCCAGCCTCATCCACACCGGCTATGAGGCTAAATCCCTGCTCTTTAAGCCGGTCTTCCGGGGACAGACTTTCATCAAAATACAAACCATCAAAAAGGCCGGGCTCCCTATTCATAGATGAACCAGTTAAAAAGCTGAAGCTAGCGAAAATTTCTTTCCTTGAGCCGGGCTGCCTTCCCATGCCGCTTACGCAGATAATAAAGCCGCGAGCGACGTACCTTAGCCTGGGACAAAACCTCAATCTTCTCAATCAAGGGCGAGTGAGTCGGAAAAATTCTTTCAACGCCAATTCCATAAGAGACTTTTCTGACCGTAAAAGTCGCGCCGGTTTTCCCCTGACGTTTTCGGATGACAACGCCCTTAAATACCTGAATGCGTTCTTTTTCGCCTTCCCGAATGCGCACATGAACATTAACCGTATCACCCACCTGAAAAGGGGCAAGGTCTACTCTCATCTGTTCGCGTTCAATCATATCCACGGGATTCATTTTTCTCCTCCGTGATACCTATTTATCTCTAAACAGCCGATCCAAAATGATCCCGGCTGCAGACCTGATGGACAAGTGATTATAATCCGTCGGCCCTTTAACGGGCTCCAGTACAACATCTGAATCAGCCAGGATTTTGTCGGTAAGTCCCCAGGCTGTTCCAAAAATTATTAAAAAGGGACGTCTTCCCTGCAGATAAGGTCCTGTTTCCGAGAACAGCACTCTGCCCGGACCATCGGCAGCGGTTGTGGCCGCCACCACGGGATAACTCCCTGATCTTTCTTTTATCGTCTCCTTCACCTCATTCAATTCATCAGCCAGATAAACGAGGCTTAAGGCCTCAGCCCGGGCCTTATTGTATCTCGCCCCCCATCCACGACGCCAGTGCCTCAGCATCTCCTCGGCTACCTCCATCTGATCTTTGAGGGGGGTAACCAGAAAAAAGCCCTTCAATCCATAAGTTCGAGCTACCCGGGCCAAATCGTGTATATCGATGGTGGTCAGGGCCGCGGCGATAACTTCCCGGCGTTTATTATAAACCGGAAAATGTATTAAGGCTATATAAATGTCGGCCAAGTTTAAATGCCACTCAGGAGAAAGCCCTGATTCGAATGTTAACCCTTTTCTTCATAGCGAAGATTCCCCGGCTTTAAGCTGATTTAAAAACTCACGATCTGAGTCCGTAAGATCCGCCTTGGCCAACATATCCGGCCGGCGTTGAAGGGTTCTTTTAAGCGATTCCCGCCGCCGCCACTTTCTGATGGCCGCGTGATCTCCGGACAGGAGTACATCAGGCACGGCCAAGCCTTGAAAAACCCTGGGGCGGGTATATTGGGGGTACTCAAGCAGCCCGTTGCTGAAAGTCTCTTCCTCCACCGATTCGGCTGCCCCCAGAACGCCGGGCAGAAGCCTGGACACGGCCTCAATCACGGCCATGGCCGGGACCTCTCCCCCTGACAGTATAAAGTCACCGAGGGATATCTCCTCGTCAACCAAAGTAAGGCTGATGCGATGATCTATACCCTCATAACGCCCACAGACCAAAATTAAATGATCCAGGGTTATATACTCTTTAGCCCTGGAATGATTGAACGGCTGCCCCACCGGGTTCAATAAAACAACCCGCGAGCGGGTTTCAGGAGAGTCGATTTCACGGGCAAAATTGATAGCCCCGGCCAAGGGTTCAGGCATAAGGACCATCCCCGCGCCCCCGCCGTAAGGGCGGTCATCAGCCGTTCGATGCCGGTCAGCGGCAAAATCACGAATATCAATCAAACGAACTTCAAAAATCCCTTTTCCCAGGGCCTTGCCGATCAGACTCTCCCTTAGAAAGGACTCAAACAAGCCGGGGAAAAGGGTTATCACATCAAACTGCATTTTTATCCATCCCCAACTGAGGAATCCATCAGGGATTACAACTCGAAAAAGTCCGGGGAAGCAGCCACCACGATAGTGCCTGCTTTGAGATCGACGGAAGGGACAATCTCTGCCCGGAAAGGTAAAAAAACTTCTTTGTCATCTAATGCAAGGACTAATAGATCATCGGCCCCAGTGGGGAGCAGTCGTTTTACCTGACCCAGGACTCGGCCTTCCTCAGTGACGGCAGTCAGGCCGATTAAATCAATCCAGTAATATTCATCAGGACCCAGGGAAGGCAGCCATGACCTCGGGATAAGCACTTCTGCTCCAACCAGCTTTCGGGCCACCTCCTGAGTGCAGATACCTTCAAGTTTTAAAAGAACAAAATTTTTATGAGGCCGGGCCTTTATGACTCTAATCAGCTTTTCGTCCTCATTTGGAGCACGAAAATAAAGCCGGCCATAAAGTTTGAGATTACCCACGGACTCCGTATAGGGCACGACACGTATTTCCCCCCTTACGCCGTGGGTTCGGGTGACCCGGCCCATGGTCACCAGGTCATCTGTCATCTAAGTTACTCGATGATCTCCAGGACGGAACGTTTTTTGAGTTTTGTCGATGCTGCAGACAGAATTGTCCGCATGGCCCGAGCAGTCCGACCTTGTTTACCGATAACCTTGCCTAAGTCCTCTTTTGCCACCCTGAGTTCCAGTACCGAGGTCTGTTCACCTTCAATCTCGGAAACTTCAACCTGTTCAGGATTGTCCACCAGCGACTGCGCTATGTACTTGATTAAGTCTTTCATGAATATACCTCCGTATTTTCGACCAAACGTCGTCCTGGGGAGCTAGTTTGAGAGCCGAGCCAGACTGCTTTTTCATCTCGCAAAGCCAACGCTTCAGTTCCAGTCAGTGGGTTAAGAAGGCTTGGATGCAAGACCTTCTCGTTTAAGCAAACTGGCTACCGTAGTTGTAGGCTTGGCCCCCTTGCTTAACCAATCCTTAAGCCTGTCTTCTTGAATCACCACTTTAACCGGATCCTGAAGAGGATCATAAGTTCCTATAACTTCTATAAATTTTCCATCGCGTTTCGCACTGACATCAGCAACGATAATTCGGTAGAAGGGATTTTTTTTTGCTCCCATCCGCGTCAATCTAATTTTAACTGCCATACTTATGTTCCTTACTTATCTATTAATATATAGTTTTTTAAAAAAGAAACCAGCCCAAATAAAAAAATATTTAAACAGGGAATATTCCCCGGCCAAATGATTTTAATCCGTCCGCAGATACCTTTTTCATCATCTTTTTAGTCTGCGTAAAATTTTTAATCAAGGCATTAACATCCGAGACCTTTGTTCCGCTGCCACGGGCAACCCGGCGGCGGCGGCTGGCATTCAAGATGCTGGTATCCTGGCGCTCTTGCGGCGTCATGGAGTTAATAATGGCCTCAATCTTTTTCAACTCTGCCTCTTCAGGACGCATATCTTTGAGTTTTTTTAATTTTCCCAGCCCGGGAATCATACCGAGTATCTGTTCAAAAGACCCGAGCTTCTTAATCTGCCTGATCTGATCCTTGAAATCATCGAGAGTAAACTCGTCCTTTTTGAGTTTTCGTATTAAATTCTGAGCCTTATCCTGATCTATGGTCTCCTGAGCTTTCTCAATCAAGGTCAAGACATCACCTTGACCCATGATCCGCGAGGCCACGCGATCCGGGTGAAAAGGTTCAAGGGCGTCCAGTTTTTCACCCACGCCTACGAATTTGATCGGCCGATCTAAGACGGCCTTAATTGACAAGGCTGCTCCGCCCCGGGCGTCACCCTCCATTTTAGTCAAAATCACGCCGGTCAAATCCAGCCATTCATGAAAAGTTTTGGCCACGTTAACCGCTTCCTGACCAGTCATGGCGTCGGCCACAAGGAGGATCTCGTTCGGCGTCACTTCAGCCTTTATGGCCTTAAGTTCCTCCATCAACAATTCATCAACATGGAGTCGGCCGGCAGTGTCCAGTATCAGGGTATCGCAGCCGTATTCTCCGGCGCCGGCGCAAGCTTTCCGGGCGATCTCAACCGGATTCATCTTAGCCGTCGATGGGAAAACCGGCACGGAAATCTGCTCACCCAGCTTATTCAACTGCTCTATTGCGGCCGGGCGCTGGACATCGGCCGGGACCAAAAACGGATGACGTCCCTTTGTCTTAAGATACCGGGCCAACTTAGCCGCCGATGTTGTCTTGCCCGAACCCTGCAAGCCTACCAGAAGTAAAATCCAAGGTGGCCGTCGGGAAAAATCCAGGTCCTGCCCGGTCCCTCCCATGAGTGAAGTCAGCTCTTCAT
>CAZVRN010000107.1:0-8992 GCA_964629485.1 uncultured Thermodesulfobacteriota bacterium
ATTTCATTTCCCAGCGCGACATGGGCTGGCTCATGTTTTACTGTGAAAACGCCCAGGATGTATTCGACACCGTCATTCAGGCCTATAAAATCAGTGAACACGAGAAGGTTATGCTGCCGGCCATTGTCGGGTACGACGGATGGGAGACTTCGCACGCCGCGGTGCGGGTCGATATCCCTGAGCAAGCGGAAATAGACCGGTTTTTACCCTCACCCGATTTTATCAAGCCGGAAAGGGATTATCTGGCCGTGGACTGGAAAGAGCGATGCAGCCAGCGGCGCTACCAGCAGGGATTCGGCGGCATGCAGTTTATGGAGATAAGATACCTTCAGAAAAAAGCCGAGGAAGATTCGGCCGGAATCATTGAGTCGGTAGGTCAAGAGTATCGGGAAATGTTCGGCAGCAGGCATGTAGGTATGATCCAAGCCTATCAATGTCATGACGCTGAGATCATTCTCATATCCATGGGCATTATCTACCCTTCTATCAAGTTTCTTGTTAGTTCTCTCAGGCAGAAGGGGGTGAAAATCGGATGCATTAAAATCAGGGTATTCCGCCCTTTCCCGGGTAAACGAATCGTGGATGCGATCAAAAAGGCCAGGCTGGTCATTACCATGGACAGAAATTCAATTGCCGCCATATTCAATGAAATCGGGGCCGCAATGTACATTCACCCGGAAACCAGGGCCAACGGCCCAATGCTCATGGGCAAGGTCATCGGAGTGGGCGGAATGCCTGTCACCCTTGACCTCATCAGCCGAATTGTTGAAGAAGGGTTTGAAACGCTCGAACGAGGGCAGGTGGAAAAAGAGATCGAGTGGACCCCGATAAAAGGCCTGGATTTTGATCCGACCCGGCACGTATTGGCGGAATAACAAGCAGTGGCGAAGGAGAAAAAATATGACCGCTTCCCAAAAGTCTTTCTGGACTGAAAAAAATAATTATTATATGACCGCAACAGAACAATGCCGGGGCTGCGGCTCCCTCCTGGCGTCCAAGCTTGCGCTCAGAGCCATCTACGAGTCCACCCCGAATGCCATGGTCTTCGGCCGGTCCTGCGGCGGCGGCCGGTCCGAACTTCAAACCGGCGGCCGGATAGGCGTAGATGGCAGCGGAATGCTGGGCATCCAGGCCGCTATGGAGGCCAGGGGCGCCCTGAAAGACCGGACCCTGGTGGTCATGACCGGCGACGGCCGGGCCCTGGAGATGGGCGCCGGGGACTTCTTGGCTTCCTTTGACCGCGAGCAGGAGCTGACCTGGATAATTCTCGACAACCAAGCCTATGCCAACAGCGGCAGCACCGCCAACGCCATGACGCCTCTCGGGGCGGCCACCCGGATTTTTTCGCGCGTCACCGGCGGCAAGCCCACGCGGGAAAGAGACATGCCTCTGATGATGACTTTCAGCAAGGCGCGTTACGTGGCCACGGCCACCCCGGCCTACGTGCATGATCTCGTAACAAAGGTGCAGGAATCACTTAAATTCCAGCCTTCATACCTGCACATATACGTCCCATGCCAGGTTAGCTGGATGTATCGGCCGGACCAGGTGGTGGAGATATCGAGACGAATGGTCCAAACCGGCCTGACGCCGTTATGGTCTTTCAAGGAAGGAATTTTTAAGAGAACGGTTCATGTTCCTGAAAGTAAAAAGCTGCCTGTCCGGGAGTTTTTGAAATTGCAGCGCCGATACGAAGGGGTTTCTGAAGAAAACATCAAGGAACTGGAGGCGGACATTCGCCGAAAAAACAGACTGGTCGACGCCCTGGAAACCGCCTTGTCCGAACCGGACATGGATTCATGACGATGGCTAGACACCATGGGTCAAGGCGATCTTTTCAAACATTCTCGCAAGCCCGGTGCCGAGAGTAAAGATGGATTCAATCCTGAGGTTGTCCTCGGCTGTCGAATCGAAAAAAATATTGAGGTCGGAGTCGAGTTCCTCTTCGGGTTTCCAGTAGCAAATCAGGATGGGCAGCTTTGGCAGAGGATGGAGCACAAGCGAAATATCTGAAGCATAATGATTTTCCACCTGTTTCCCGTTGAAAATCTCCAGCATGTCCTCAAAAAGGTTCGTATAGGTGTCAGCGACCCGTTTCAAGGGTTTTTCACACCTCTGCCTGAAAAAATTATCCCACGTCTTTCCATTTTTCAATTCGCGAAACGTAACCCAATTTCCGGTAACAGGTTTTCCGGCCCCGTATAAAACATAGTTGAGTACCGGGACTGCTATCCAGGGGTGTACGTGGATCTCGGATGAAAGGTTCCCCTTTGAATCAACGCTGAAGTTCTTCCCGCAAACCTTGATCGTCAATTTATCATTGGAAAAATCGGCCTCCAGTCTCCTGGCCGCCGCAGAGAGATCAATGGTGGTGATTTTTTTTTGCAGCCTCTTGACCGCCTCGTTCATATCCTGTTCAGAAGCGGCACGCTTTGCCCCGGTTTTTCCTCCAAACCGTTCAATGACTTCGGGCGCGAGCTTAGGGCATTCATCGAGCTGCCTATCACCCCTGAACACGGCGGCGGCAAAGGCCAGGCATGTGGCTTCCTTACATTTTTTACAGTTTGATTTATCAAGCAGCTTAAGGATTTCCATGGGGCTGGTCAATTGCGGCATACTAACTCATCCTTTCCCCAGCGATATCAGGCGCCGGGCTGCCTTAAACAGCCGCACCCATGATTAATTATACCAAAACAGGGGGGAAAGCATACCCGTTTTTGCGCGTCGAGACCTCTTAAGAACTTCGTCCTTTAGCCGAACTCATTGTCAGTCTTCCGCGATTTCAATAAAATTACTCGTTCTTAAGAAGCCCCGACTTTAATCACAGTTTGCCCCCGGCCGGATGTTTCAACCTATGAAAGCGGTAACTTCATTTTTCAACCAATCGATCCACGCCTCAACGCCCTGACCCGTCCTGGCTGACACCTCAAAGATTTTAATATTACGATTAAGATTTAAGACCCTTTCCCGCATAGCCTTGATATCAAAATCGGAAAAATCGAGATAATCTATTTTATTCACGAGGAGCACATCGCAGACTGAAAACATCAAGGGGTATTTAAGAGGTTTGTCGTCACCCTCGGGCACGCTCAAAATCATCACGTTTTTAATGGCTCCGGTGTCAAATTCCGCGGGGCAGACCAGGTTGCCGACATTCTCTATAATGACCAGGTCGAGCTTGTCCAGGTCCATGCTGTTTAAGCCTTTTTCGACCATAGAAGCGTCCAGGTGGCAGAACCCGCCGGTTCTAAGCTGCACGGTCGCAACGCACTGGGCAGACACCTTTTCGGCATCCACCATGGAATCTATGTCCGCCTCAATGATGCCGACCCGGAGTTGATCTCCGAGACCTTCGAGAGTCTTGAGAATCAGGCTCGTTTTTCCGGCTCCGGGTGATGACATGAGATTCATGAGAAATGTTTTTTCTTTGGCGAGTCTGTCTTTAAGGCTATTGGCCACGGCATCATTGTCAGACATGATTTCTTCCTTGACTTCAATTAGCCTCACCTCTTCCATTTATATGACCTCCATATCCTTTATGTAATAATCCTTACCTGATATCAGTGAACACCTCTTGTTGCCGCATTGAGGGCACTCGATCTCCTTGACCTCCCTGACGTTGACCTCGAAAGATTGTCCGCAATCATTGCATTTCATGACGACCGGGACTTTTTCAATCTTGAGTTTCGCGTTTTCGGCCAGGGTGCCTTTGCTTAAATGATCAAAATATTTTTGAACCCACTCATTTTCGAGATCGCTGAGTTCGCCTATCTTTAGCTGAATGGACAATATCCTGTTGACATTATTTGCCTCGGCATGCCTTAAGACGATATCAAGTATTCTTTCCGTCACGGCAAGTTCATGCATATCTGCTATTTGATCTCCTTATAATTATTTATGGGACGGGTGACAACTCGTGGCGTCTGAAGAACTTCGTTCTTTAGCTGAATTCGTTGTCAGGCTTCCGCGATTTAAGCAAAATTACTCGTTTTTAAGAGGTCTTTGTTCTTTAAAAATTCTATGAACAGATCGTTGACTTCCCGGGGACGCTCCTGCTGGACCCAGTGCCCGGCCCCTGGTATCAAGATTTTTTGTCTCAGGTTGGGAACCGCGCTTTCCAGGTTGTCGAACGCCCTGCGGGAAAATGCGATGACGCCGTCCAGTTCTCCGGCAATGAACAAGGACGGTTGATAGATCTTCGCCTCACTGAGGAAAGGTGTCAGTTCCCAGTTTCTATCCAGGTTCCTGTACCAGTTCACTCCCCCGCTGAAACCGGTTCGTTCAAACTCTTCAGTGAAGACATCAACATCATGTTCGGTCAGCCAGCCGGGCAGGGTATCGGGCATATAAGATGTGTCGACAAATTTCTCGTCCCTGCTGAACATGAACCGCCAGCGCTTTTCAGGCGGCGCATCCCCGGAAAGCGAAAAAAGCGCTTTAACCATGGTCTCTCTGACATCCGCTTCCATCTCCGCCTCGACTTTTCCGGGCTCCTGAAAATAAACAATATAGAACTGATTATCCCCGGCCATTTTTTTCATCGCTTCTAAGGGTCTTATGCTGGTCCAGGAACGCGGAGAATAAGGCACGCTGAGGAGAATTAAGGCCTGAAATATATCCGGCCTGAGCAGGGCGCAGTGCCACGCCACCGGGGCGCCCCAGTCATGTCCTGCAATAACAGCCTTTTCTTCCCCCAGGGCATGGACAAGACCGACGATATCTCCGACCAGTTGAAGTATATTGTATGACTCGATCTGCTCGGGTCTATCAGTTCGCCCGTAACCGCGCTGGTCAGGAACAACGGCGTGGAAGCCCGCCTCGGCCAAAGCCGGCAGTTGATGCCTCCACGAGTACCACACTTCCGGAAATCCGTGGCACATGATTACCAGGGGCCCCTGCCCCTGCTCGGCGATGTGCATGTTAATGCCATTGGTCTCGACTATGCGGTGAATTGTTTCCATTGTCTTCTCCTTCTGTTGAGACAAACCGGAGCAGGAGCCAAAAATCAGGCTAAAACCTTTTTGGCGAACGCTTTGGCTTCAGCCACATCTTCCGCGTTGGGACGCCCGGTCATCTGTTTAACCATTTCGGCCCATTGCTGGTCGGTTAATTTCTGCGCCTTTTTGACCATCTCGTGCAAAGATTCGGTCAAGGCTCCCTGGCAGTCGAAACAGCCCTTGTATTCGATGCCGTTTTCCCGGCAGGCCGCCGTAATGGGCTCAGTAAATTTATCCATGGCCTGATCCGGATAGGCAGGGGCAAAATGAGTGATGAACCCGGCCATTTTCTGACCTGACCCGGCCTGAAGGCCGCCTAAAAATTCTTTAACCGGTCCAGCCAGATTCCCGGCGTGAAGCGGCGAGCCGATGAAGATGAAATCATATCCGGTTATATCACCGGCCTTGACATCTTCAAGTTTTTTCAGATCTACCTCGTTAGCCTGAGACGCTTCTTCGGCAATGGCCTTGGCGATCTTTTCCGTGTTCCCGGTCTGGCTGAAATAAGTAACTAAAACTTTCATGATTAAGTCTCCTGTTTTCAAATTTACGTTTTCACTGCATACCACGCTTGGGCCCCTTGAAAAACAGGCGGGTCCCGGCAATCCCCAGCAGAATACCCAATATGAGATTAACCATGATACAATGTCTTTGCCATGTCAAACTGTTTTCCACGGTTTAATTTTCGCCTTTCGTGATTTCAACAAAATTACCGGAATGCATACGCTGTTTCCCATTCTCAAGTTCATGTAAAAAAATTGGCTAAGCCTGTTTCGTAAAGCTGGCGATCATGGCTTCTCTCAAGGCTTTCGTATCCCTGGGCGGCTCCTCAAATTCGGGCTTGCTCACCATTTTAATGGCTTCATTCGGACACCCGGTGGCGCAAACAGCGCATCCGAGACACCTGTTCAAGTCCACCTGAGGCAGATCGTCATCGCCCATGGCAAGGGCTTCCGCGGGACAGCGGTCGATGCATGTTTCACAAGCTGCGCAAAGATCCGCATCAAATCGCGGTTCAAATCCGGAATTCAGTATTCTTGACGGATATGGCTGTCGCAAGGCTATTTTAAGGGCGTAACAGTGCCAGCGATCGCAATTACAGAGGTAGCTGATTCCATGCGCCACGTTTTGAGTTTGATGCACCAGGCCGACTTCCTCGCAATCGTTGAGCAGTTTAAGCACTTCTTCCCGGGTCACCTTTCTGGCGCCGAGACAATCGATGCCAAACTCGGCATTGCGACCGAAAAAGATGCATGTATCCAGCGGCATGCCATGAATGTCTTCGCCGCGCAACAGCGCTCCGTGCCGGCAATAGCATCGGCCCACGGCGATGGTATCATTCGTCTCAATATAACTTTTGACCTGATCGTAAGTATGAACCTTGTTCCCTGGTTCCACGGTTTCATCAACTGTTATGATTCGCTGTACCGGGTAGGGCACGGTTACAGGCGACCTGGCTTCCCAGGCTTGTTTATACTCATGGATATACCTGGCCAGTTTTTTATCGTACTCGGTGTCTTTTCCGCGGTAAAAAACAAATTCAAATATCCCGGGCATGAACGGCGCCGCCCTGAAGAGGCGCGTGCCGTCTTTTAGGTAAGAGACGCAAAGTCCCTTTTCAGCCATGCTTTTAAGCCTGGCGGCCATTTCCGTTTCATCCCGGCCCATCTTATCGGCCAGGTCCGAAGCGGTGAAGGCTCCGCGAGGCATGGCGTTATTGATTTCGGCTTCTTCCGGGGTAAACAAGGCCTTGGCCATCCGATAAAATTCCGGGATGTCCATGCCTCCGAAAAGCGCGCCTCTTTTGTTCATGACGTCAATCATATCCCTGTAAACCTGATCGCTCATTTTTTATTCTCCTTATATTTTCCGTTACTTTCCGCGAGAAGTCCGCGACCTAAAAAATCATCCATGAAGACATCAGCGCGTGAAAAATAAGCCTGCCTGGCCTGTGTTCATGACGCCCCCGCATTTATGCCCGTTATAAACTCCTTATTGGGCGTTTCAATTGTCGAGCCATAGCAGCCGAAGTGAGAAAATCCGGTATCATCGAACAGGATTACCACCACGTTCGGGCTGTTGTCCACACGTTAGCATCTCCTTTCTCAAAGCTTGAATACTTGAGTTGAAATCACCGCTGGTATTAAGATAAACTTATCCGGTGTTTTTTAGGAGTACTGAATAAGAAAAGATGTCTCATAACATATTCAGGATAGCACACGTATTTGTTGGTGACAATTAAATTTAAAAGAGAATATCTCAGCCGATCTTGCTCGCATCACAGCGCCGCACGCTTTTAACATCTCAGCCCTGAATTCCGCTTAAAAAAACTTCCATGTCGTCTTGAAATATGATAAATGCATAGGCATCAGTTTTGATTCAAGGCGGGAAAGATGGCCAATAAAGATCTTCAGTCTGAGAATCAAGTCCTTCTCGATCCATCCGGGAGCTTACTGCTGCCTGAAAAGGTTATGGAAGAGATCGTCATTGAAACACTGGGCTGTAAACTCTGGTATAATGAAAAAACCGCTTCCTTGGGTATAAGGCTTCTGCGCGGAGAAAATTCACCGCCGGTTAAAATAAAGCGCCTGCCCGGTCAGGGGGGGCGGGTCAAGGGCATGATAGAAGCCGGGCCTTTTTTAACACAGGTTGGTTTCTCCCCTCTTCCTGAGAGGAAGTTTTTGGCTTTTCGTTATTTTAAGAAATATCACCTAATAGAAATTCAGCTCGGCGGGCAGGATGTCTATCCAGGCTTGAAGGAAAATGGTTTTCTGAACGACTATGAGGGACTTGGTGAGTAAAGTGACGCCCCCTGGTTCACCTTAACCGCCTCTCCTATTTTTTATACGGCCAGTACTTCCAGGCACTGACTTTTGCCTTTTTTCAGTTGACGCCATTATGAGTTGATGATAGACGTATATCTTAAAATAATACACCCCTATGAGAAGGCAATAACTTGGGAAACCGGCGACTTAGCAGGTTAGGTATTAGCGGCCGATTATTCGGCTCAGGCATGATAAAATGACAGGTGACTATTAACAGATGGGTTGAAAAAATTCAAAAAATTCTCACGGCCATCACTTTTGCTGAAGCCAACTGTCCTGATATAGGCCGGGAATTCCTGAAAGACGACCTGGCAGTCCATGCGGTCATGGTTCCAGTTCGTCAGTCAAAAGGGCTTAGCGATTTTTTATTGACAATCGGCCTTACTGAAGCTAAAGTCTGGATTGGCATGGTTGAAGCAAACTGAAATAAGGCCCCATGTATCCCCTGTGCGTAAAATAACAAGGTTTCGCTTAAAGATGAAAATGATTAAGCGACTCTGAGTTAAGGAGCAAAGCAGATGGAAAATTTCAAAGTCCTCCTGGTGGATGATGAAAAGGAATTTCTGAAAAGTCTTTCGGAACGACTCGAGATTCGAAAATTGAAGCCGAACATGGCCTTCAACGGTGAAGAGGCCATACAGCAGGTTTCAGACGAGGTTCCGGACGTCATGGTTCTGGATTTGAAAATGCCCGGTATTGACGGGATGGAAGTTCTGCGCCGGATAAAAAAGCACTACCCCCAGGTCCAGGTAGTCATCCTGACAGGGCACGGTACGGACAAGGATGAAGCCGAGGCAAAAAAACTAGGCGCTTTCGCATACTTACAGAAGCCGGTGGATCTTGACCAATTAATGAAAACCTTGAAGAAGGCTTATGCTTATAAGAACAAAATTGAAAAAAGCATGACCGCGGCCACATTTGCTGAAGCCGGTGACTTTGCCACCGCCCAGAACATCATGAAGGATGCGGATGAAAAAAAATAAAAGGCATTTTAAGAACTTCGTCCTTTAGCCGAACTCATTACCAGCCTTTCGCGATTTCAACAAAATTGCTCGTTCTTAAGAGGTCTTGATTAAGAAAGATCGCTCACCAGGCCTTGCTTTTCAGGATTTTTTTGATTTTCTCCGTTGTTTTCTTTTCCGCGAAAACCAGTTTTTGAACCTGAGCCTC
>CAZVRN010000108.1:0-8959 GCA_964629485.1 uncultured Thermodesulfobacteriota bacterium
ATCCGATGCCGAAGCGCTTCTCAAGTCCCGATCAGTCACGATTCCGACCAGCTTTTCTTTATGCATAACAGGCAGCATGCGGATATCATTCTGCTTCAGCATATTAATGGCCTCCATCATTGAATCATCCGCATCTATGGTCACCACATTTGTGCTCATCCAATCCCTGACTAACATTTGCCAACCTCCTTGCTTGGAATACTAATATACTTGGAATGCTCTGATAAAAAGGTACCTTAAACAATTGCACCCGTCAATACCTGCTAAGTTTTGTTATTCAATTTAGGTCGTCACAAGTGATGTGCCTTGCATTTTCCGGTGATCAATTTCATAAGATCTTACTTAAAGGCGATTATTTCTATTTCAACGGGGAAGTCCCCTGGCAGGTCTTTGACGGCCACACATGAACGGGCAGGTCTCTCTTCCGGGAAATACTTTGCATAGACTTCATTCATGGCGCCAAACTCACTAATGTCTTTTAGAAAAACAGTAACCTTGACCGCTTTTTTTAGACTGGAACCGGAAGATTCCAACAGCTTTTTGATATTATCCAGCACCAGGCCGGTCGCGGCTTTGATGTCATCCTTAATCGCGATATTTTTTCCCGGGTCCACAGGGACCATTCCTGAAACAAAAATAAAGTCTCCCGCTTCAACGGCGTGGGAATAGGGCCCTCCCTTGGGCAGCCAGTCAACATCAATCGTCTTTTTACTCATAAGTCTCATACCTCCTTGGTCATTAAAATTCCAAAATGATGAACAGATGAAAAAATTCGGCTGATTCACCTTCTCAGGTTACCATAAGCCCGCACCCTCACCAACTGAAAATCAGGCCCGGGTGGATATTTTGACTGTGAGTTGAACTTTAATATTTTAACTGATATAAAGCTTGATTGAAGTTAAAGTTCATTCCAACAGATACGAATCAACAAGAAATCGAAAGGCTTGAAAAATGAATTACCTGAGTGACCTGGAGACGCTCAAGAATTACGTACTTTCCCTGGGAGCTGACCGGGCGGTGATCATACCCGCTTCAGATTTAACCATTCGTACTTCCGCTTGGGCCAAGTGTTTTATCCCTGGTTGTAAGTTTTATGGCAGCAGCATTATGTGCCCGCCGCACAACCCGCTCACCCCTGATATCACCAGACAGATCGTTGCGGAATACAGCTATGGTATCTTGTTTCAGCTCGACGCCAAGGTCTCCGATTTTGTTGGGGATAAGTGGCGTGTAAACCACGTGTCCACTGAGTTGAAGCACAAGGAGATGGTCGCCAAACTGGAAGGCAGAGCTTTTCATATGGGTTTTCACATGGCTATGGGTTTTGCCGCCGGGGAATGCTCCCTCTGCCTGCCTAAGCAAACCTGCGCCGTGCTGGAAGGCAGCGAATGCCGGCATCCCTTGCGAGCTCGACCGGCCATGGAAGCCTGCGGCTTTGATGTCTTTAATATCGTCAAGCGCGTACGATGGAAAATCGTCCCGATTGGTCATGAATCCGAGGTTAAGCAGATTGCATGTGCCAGCCTGATCGGTCTGGTCCTGGTGATCTAGGGAACCAATTTTCATGCGGCCGCACGCAGTGGAATCAATGTTTTCTCTTCGATTTAACTAAGGGGAGACAAAAAGGGTTTTGGGTATCTGTGAAACAAAACTCACCGGCCACAAAAACTGCTGGCAGTACTCCGAAGGCAAGGTGAGAGATAAGACCGGGGAGTAGATATCAGTATCTGTTCCCGCCGGGGTAGTCCCCCATACGCTCTGAATGAAGGTTAAAACATGAAGATCCCCCTTTATCAAATTGACGCATTTACCAATCGAGTTTTCAGCGGTAACCCGGCCGCAGTATGTCCTTTGGAGACATGGCTGGAAGACGATATCGCCGGGAGTGCCGTTCTTTTTATGGAAGGGACTATTTCTATTTGAAGTCTCGGAGATTAAGTTAATTCCAAGGCTCGTGTTCTCGCGACTCCGGCTAAAGTGTGGAATCGCTTTTTTATTTACAGGCGATTACCTTTACGTTCATAAAAAATTAATAGTCTATATAAATCGCCTGCCCCAAAAAGCGAATTTTAAAAAGAAATTTACTTTTATACA
Organism: uncultured Thermodesulfobacteriota bacterium; assembly: GCA_964629485.1. Lineage (GTDB taxonomy): Bacteria > Desulfobacterota > Desulfarculia > Adiutricales > JAFDHD01 > JAFDHD01. The sequence continues at coordinate 2,095 of CAZVRN010000108.1, forward strand.
TGGCATTTTTTATTACATTGCAGAAGAGTTATTAAGCCATTTATTATTAAACCGGCCTTTATATATTTCAAAATTTATTTATAATCCGACCGAAAAATTCTTTCTGAAAATATTCCTATCCTATTAATTTTACAAATAAATATTATTTTTTATTTTTTACTTTATCCTGAAAACAAATATTTTTTTCCCTTGATTTAATTTGACCTGACTTTGACTCAATTTGACCTTATTTCACCTTGATTTGATGCCTTTGTCCGCCTTGACCATCAACAGATTATGCCTCAAACTCTGCCGTGGAAGTTGGAGGGCGGAGATACTTTAGATGCCTGGAAAGAAAAAAATTACAAAGGAAAAAATCATAGAGGCCATCCGAGACAGCTTAGGCCTCAAGAGTGTCATCGCTACAAATTTAGGTGTGAGTATTGATCGTGTTGTCCGTTATCTCGAACGATATTCTTCAGCCGCGAAAGCGTATGAGGATGAATGCAGCCGCATAAAGGACATGGTCGAGGCTGAAATTATCCTCAAGTGTCAGGAAGGCGACCCACGGATGCTGATTTTTTACGCCAAGACCAGAATGAAAGATCGCGGGTTTGTGGAGCGCTCCGAAATTAACGAAGTTCGCCCGGAGTCTCGCATTGATCTTGATTTGTCCATGTTGACCGATGAGCAGCTTCGGCTTCTGGTTGCTGAGGAAAAGAAGTGATACAGGCAGTGGCGTCCACAAAATTACCGCCCAGGTTCCGAGGAATTCCTCGAAATATAATCAACCGGATCGTTCTGCAGGAGCTGTCCCGCCGAGATATCTTCCATTTCACCACCTATACGTACCCCGGATACCGTCCCGCCCCGCATAACCGTCTGCTTTGCCGATACCTGGACCAGTGGATTTCAGGCGAGATCAATCGTTTGATGGTATTTATGCCTCCCAGGCACGGCAAGTCTGAACTGGTTAGCCGCAGGCTCCCGGCATACCTTTTGGGAAAGTATCCTTCGGCTCAGGTTCTGGCCGTTTCCTACGGCCAGGGCCTGGCCAACTCCTTCTCCCGGGAGGTCAAGGCCATCGTGACCAGCCGGGAGTACCAGGAGATTTTTCCCGATGTTCGTTTGGGCCGAGTCCCCAACGCGGTGGACGAGTGGATGACGGCAGACGGCGGGATGTACAAATGCACCGGCGTTCGGGGAGGCATTACGGGCCGTGGCTTTGATTTCGGCATTATTGACGATCCGGTCAAGGACAGAATGGAGGCGGAATCCAGGACAGTCAGGCAGGGCGTCTGGGACTGGTACACTTCAACCTTTTATACGCGTCAGCAGCCCAATGCCAAAATATTGATCACTCAAACCAGGTGGCATGAGGATGATCTGGCCGGTCATTTATTGAAAGCGCAGCAGGAAGACCCCCGCGCGGACGCCTGGACTATCCTCTGTCTGCCCGCCTTGGCCGAAAAAGATGATCCCCTGGACCGGTCTGAAGGTGAACCGCTCTGGCCGGAAAGTTTTCCCCGGGAACAACTCATCAGCATCAAGGCTAATATAGGCAGCTATGACTGGCAAGCGCTCTACCAACAGCGGCCGGCCATGGCGGGCGGATCAAAGATTAAACCCAGTTGGTTCAAGGTTCTGGATAAGGCACCTGAACAGCTCTCCTGGGTGCGGTACTGGGATCTGGCTGTGTCGGCCAAAAAGTCGGCTGATTATACCGCCTCAGCGGCCCTGGCTGTCAGTGAAGACGGAAATATCTATATCCGCGACATGATTCGAGGGCAGTGGATTTGGCCTGAGACTCGTAAAATCATGATCTCGATAGCCAGAGCGGAAGCGATCCCTGTCGGCGTGGAATCAGCCGGTCAGCAGCAGGGATTTGTGGATGAACTGATGCGGGACCCGGACCTGGCCGCCGTTTCCATCAAAGGCGTTCGCCCGGCGGCGGATAAGCTGACCAGAGCTTTATCCTGGATTGCTCGAGCTGAGGCCGGTCAGGTGTACCTGGTACGCGGGAAGTGGGTCGCTGAATTCCTGAGTGAATGCGCTCAGTTTACCGGTAACAATGACGCCCGTGATGATCAGATTGACTGCGTTTCCGGAGCATACCGGATGGCCACTTCCAGCGGACCAAAGATGTTCTGGATTTGAAGGGTATGCCCGGGTAAATCGTAATGGTCCTTTTACCGATTTTGGCCATAGTCTTTCAGGTCGTTACTGTCAATGCAAAAAAGTAATCTAGAACTAGCGAGGTAAAAATGGGATTGATTGATTGGGCCAAGGCAAAATTGAGTCGAAGCAGTTCAAAGCCCAACGCCGGCTTCATGCCGTCTTTATTAACAGCCCCATGGCAAAATGGCCGTGAAATAATTCGGCCCGGGAATTTCCAGAACCAGATCGATGCGAACAAGCATTGGGTTTACGTTTGCGCCCAGAAAAACGCCGCTGCCGTGGCTTCGACAAAACTGCGTCTTTATGCGGCTGTCAGCGGCAGAGAAAGAAGGCTCGTTAAAACCAGTCCGGTTGAACCCGAGGTCAAAGATTTTTTATCTAAGAACCCGGGTCTTAAGGAATGGGTTCGCAAGGGCCTGGATATTGAGGAAGTCGAAGACCATCCTTTTCTGGATTTAATGAAAGGCGTTAATTCCTTTATGGGCCGGTTCACCCTGCTGGAAACAACGGAACTGTTTTTGGAATTAACTGGCAATGCCTATTGGTATGTGGCCCTTAACACACTGGGCTTGCCTGCTGAAATCTGGATTATGCCTTCCCAGCACACCAGTATTGTCGGATCAAAGGACAATTTTATCGCCGGCTATGTTTATCGTTTTGCGTCCGAGGAGATTACTTTCTCCCCCGAAGAGGTTGTTCATTTCAAGTTTCCAAATCCGGCTAATTCCCGCTATGGCCGATCTCCGCTCATGGCCATAGCCGACACCTACAATATTTATGAAAATATGCAGACTTTTGAAAACGCTTTGTTTAGCAACATGGCCCGCCCGGAGGGCGTCCTGACCACGGAGCAGAACATCGGTAAGTCCGAGATTGAAACATTGCGGCAGATGTGGACCGAGAGATATGGCGGCGCCAAGAGAGCTGGAAAGGTCGCGGTGCTTGCCGCCGGGCTCAAATATCAGAATATCACCATGAGCCCGAGAGAGCTTTCTTTTATTTCGGGGCGAAAAATGGGCCGGGAGGAAATTTGCGCCGCTTTCGGAGTGCCTCTTTCAAAGGTAACTGCGGAAAATGTCAACCTGGCCAATGCCAGAGTTGGAGAAGAGCAGTATCAGCGGGATACGATCAGGCCCCGGCTTTGGCGGCTCGAAGAAAAGATCAATGAATTTCTTCTGCCCCTCTATGCCAAGAATATCTTTGCCGCTTTTGATGACCCCGTGCCAGAGGATCGTGAGTTTGAGCTGAAGAAAATCAAGACTGGGCTGGATGCGAAGTACCTCACCATAAACGAAGTCAGAAAAAAACAAGGTTTGCCGAAAGTGAGCTGGGGAGATAAGCCGTGGAAGGAAAGCCAGCATTAACAATGATGATCCCCTTCACTGTTTTTCAAGCTTTTAAAATCTAACGGAGAAAAAAATGAAGATTGATGTTTCGACCGACCATATCGTTGTGAGCGAAGAGATAGCGAATCTTTACGGTCTGAAAAAAGGTCTGGAATTGATTCGCAAGGCCTGCACGGCGCCTCTGGCAAAAGAGGCTGTGGATGAGGAAGAGCGGTCCATCATCAGCGTTATCTCGACCGGGGATGTTGACCGTGACGGCGATGTGCTCCGCCCGGACGGCATGGACGACAGCTCCTTCCGAAAACATCCCATTGTGCTGTTCGGACACCAGTACCGCGAGCTTCCGATTGGGCGAAACGAGTGGATCAGGGTCTTGGGCAAAAAGGTAATCGCTAAAACTATCTATGCACCGGGAGATATTAACCCGCTGGCTGAAAAAATATTTCGCTTTCGTCAGCGCGGCTTTCCGCTGGCTCAATCGATCGGCTTTATCGCTTCTGAAATTGTTTGGGCTGACAGCGATGGTTTCCAAACGGAGGTCGAAGACGTGGTGAGCCGGGGCTGGGTTCAGAAGAACCAGAAAAAACTGATCAGGCGCATTATTAAGAAATGGGTCCTTTACGAATACTCAGACGTGGTTGTCCCGGCAAATCCCGAAGCCCTGGCCCTGGCAGTGACTAAAGGTCTTATTACACTGGGTGCGGATCGCGCCCCGAAAAGCGAAAAAGACGAATCCACACTGATCATAAAACATTTATGCGAACGCCTCGAAGAAATTGAAGCCCGGATTAAAACGCTTGAGAAGAAGCAAGAAGTGCAAAAAAAATTTAAGAACGAAGTTATTACCTTAGAAAATTTAGAAAAAATTTTACCGGCGGTTACAAGGATTTTCCAGAAAGAAATCAGGGCTACGTCAAGGGAGTTTGCGCAAACTCTGGCCAGATTTACCGGAAAAGTTACCATTCCCCAATGAGAGAAGCGCCTTTAAAAATAAGGCGGTTAATCATTTTTCAAAAGATCGCCTGAAAAGAGTGTGCCCGTGATCGAAAAATATCACCTTATCAATTTTATTCAGGATTTATTTTAGGAGGAGGAAACAAAGTATGACAGAAGTTTCTATGGAACAGGTTGAGGCTATTGTGGCTGAGGCTTTAAAGCAAGCCGGTAACCCGAGCCGCGAAGAATTGAAAAACACGGTCGAAAGCCTTCTGGCATCGCTCAAAAAAATTGGTCGAGCCGATTTCAAACCCGGCGCGGAAGATGATGAGACGACAGGCCTTGGGCGGCCGGGGCAGTTTAAGTCCTTCGGAGAGCAGCTTTTGGCCATAGTTCAAGCTGACAAACCAGGCGGAGAGGTGGATCAAAGACTCAATACCAAAGCCGCTTCGGGGCTCGGTGAGGGCGCATCTTCAGACGGCGGCTTTTTAATTCAGGATGATTTTGTTTCCGAACTGTTGAGCCGGACTTACGAAACCGGCGTGATCGCGGCCAGGTGCCGGCGTATTCCCATCAGTTCTAATTCAAACGCCCTTAAAATCAATGCGCTGGCGGAATCGAGCCGGGCCAATGGTTCTCGCTGGGGCGGTATCGAAGCTTTCTGGTCAGGCGAAGCAGAGGAATATACCGCCACTAAGCCCAAGTTTCGCCAGATGCGGCTTGAACTCGGCAAATTGACCGGTCTTTGCTATGCCACCGAAGAACTGCTGGATGATGCTGCGGCCCTGGAGGCGGTGATAGGCCTGGCCTTCAGCGAGGAATTTGCGTTCAAGATTGATGATGCCATCATAAACGGTCTTGGATCAGATCAGCCGCTTGGAGTCATGAATTCTGATTGCCTGATTACCGTTGCCGCCGAGACAGGCCAGGCAGCCAAAACGATTCAATTTGAAAATATCATCAATATGTGGACACGTTTGTGGGCCAGGTCCAGGACGAATTCAGTTTGGCTGATTAATCAGGATGTGGAACCACAGCTTTATACCATGTCCATGACCATAGGTCAAAATGGTGTGCCTGTTTATCTCCCCACAGGCGGACTGAACGATAGCCCCTACAGCCAGCTTCTCGGAAGGCCGGTAATCCCCGTTGAGTATTGCAACACCCTTGGCCAAAAGGGCGATATCATCCTGGCCGATTTCAGCCAGTACCTTTTGGTGGATAAAGGCGGGCTGGATTCCGCTCGAAGCATTCACGCGCGCTTTGTCTACGACGAAACCACCTTTAGGTTCACCTATCGCCTGGACGGCCAACCCGTTTGGGACTCGGCTTTAGTTCCATTCAAGGGTGCAAATACTTTAAGCCCCTTTGTGACATTAGCTGCCAGAACTGTTTAATAAAAAGGAGAATAAAAGATGCTGAGTGAAAAAGTAAAAATCGTCAATATGGGTCCGCCTGTTGATGTGAACGGCGCAGGTCTGGACGGCGCCTATGTGAGCCTCAAAAATTACAAGTGGGCTACTATTGTGATCCAGCTCGGTGTAACCGGTGCGGCTGGTTCAATTACCGTGGAAGAAGCCAAAGCCGTTGACGGTACGGGTGCCCAGGCCATCGGGTTCAATTATCGCGCCGAAGAAACAGCCGGCGAAGATACGCTGGGACCTTTGACTGAAGCAACCGCTGCAAACGGAATCACCACTAGTGCGAATGACAACATTTTTTATGTCATCGAAATTTCGGCGGCTGAACTTTCAGACGGATATGACTGTATTCGCGTGCGGATGTCTGATCCGGCGGCCGCGACTCTGGTTTCCATGTGCGCCATTCTAAGCCAGCCCAGGTTCAGCCAAGAGAACCTGCCTTCAGCTATTACGGATTAATTCATGTTGGTCAAATTTAAAAGACGTCACAGATTTTCCGAGGTCGGAGAGATCAGAGAAGTCCCGGATCATATCGGAGAGAGACTGGTCCAGTCCGGAATCGTGGTGGTTCTGAAGGAAGACGAGGAAACGTTGAAGACGCGGAACCCGGAAAACAAGGCCATAAAAAATTCGGTGAGATCTTCCTCTGTTAAAAGAAAAAAGAAAAACAGGGCCGACTAATCAGAAACCTCTGGGGGAGGGCTTTCCCGGCTTCCCTCAGATAAATTTAAAATATTTTCAAGTCAGACATGGTTGACAAAGAGCTGATATGGGGCTGAAGGAGATTCGTAATGGCCATAAATCTAAAAGCAATCAGCAAGCGGAAAGACAGTCTTTATGTCGTAACCGTGGAAGACACTGGCCAGGTCATCGGCCGGGATGAATCAGGCGGCAATATCTATCAGACTTACACGGTCAGATACAACCCGGCCAATGGCAGAGCGGCCTTAAGAAGCAGCATCGAAAACCTGATCCGGGCCGAAAAAGCCGGGGAGCAGGATGTAT
>CAZVRN010000109.1:0-8910 GCA_964629485.1 uncultured Thermodesulfobacteriota bacterium
CCCCTACCAGCAAAAGAGCCAGAGAATCCCTTTTGAGAATTGGAGACTTGTATTTAGGCCTGTATAAACGTTCCGTACGGCCTTCGGATCTGAATGAGTCTCTGGATTATTACCATCGGCTGACCAAACGCTTCCCCAAGGACCCATTGGCCGCTGAAGCGCAAATCAAGATCGGACAGGTATACTATCTCTACAAAAAGGACAAGGACCGAGCTTACATTGAATTTTTAAAGGTTGAGCTCAATTACTCCAAAAGTGATCAGGCGGCTGAAGCGCAAAAGTGGATGGCCAAAATATCGGGGATGCCTCCACCTAAGGTCGCAAATAAAAAAGCCGTAGTCCGGGGTGGCCCCAAACCCTTGGTCAAAAGCATACGCCACTGGTCCACACCTTCGTACACGCGCGTGGTGGTTGATCTGGATCGCGCGACGCAGTTTAAAGATCACTTACTCAGACCGGACCCCCAGAAAAAAAAGCCCATGCGCCTCTATCTGGACCTGACCCCCTCCAGGATTGATCCTAAAATAAATCAAGTAATGCCTATCGCCAACCAGTTACTCCAGCAGGTCCGGGTCGCTCAGCATGATTCCGATACGGTCCGGGTTGTACTTGATATCGGAAATATTGAAACTTACAGAATTTTTGCCTTGGATAATCCTTTCCGTATCGTTGTTGACGTTACCGGAAGGAGCCGGAAGAAAATATTGGCCGAAAAAAAACCACAACCCTCTTCGAAGGCTGCACCCAAGCTACGCCACCAAACCGGGCCGCTGACAGACCTAAAAGAGACAGCTCAGAAGCGTAAAAAAGTGCCTCGAGGTCAGGCCAGGGAATATCCCAGCCAAGCCTCTCTGGCCAGGCAATTGGGTCTGGGAGTAAGGAAAATAATAATTGACCCCGGGCATGGAGGTAAGGATCGAGGCGCGACTGGAGCGACAGGTTTGGTCGAAAAAGAACTAACTTTACGCATGGCTAAGATAATAAAGAAAAAAATCGAATCCAGACTGGGCATCAAATGCGTTTTGACCAGGACTAAAGACGTTTTTATACCGTTGGAGGAGCGAACCGCTATTGCCAACACTGTGGGTGCAGATCTGTTTATATCCATTCACGCCAACGCCCATAAAGATAAAAAGGTCCACGGTATTGAAACGTACTTCCTTAACCTGGCCACAGACAAGGAGGCCATGCGGGTGGCTGCCCGAGAAAACGCCGCTACCACCAAGAACATGAGCGATCTGGAATTAATCCTGAACGACCTTATGCTCAATTCAAAAATAACGGAATCCAGCCGTTTGGCAAAGGAAATTCAAAATCACATGGTTAATTCAGTATGTAGAAAATATAAGAATGTCAAAAATATGGGCGTTAAACAAGCCCCATTCTACGTGCTTATCGGAGCGAATATGCCTTCCATCCTAATAGAGATGGCTTTCATAAGCAACAAAACTGAAGAAAACCGCATGCGAAACAAACGGTATTTGGACCGGATGGCAGATGGTATTGTGGAGGGAATAAAAAGCTATACGAAATCCATCAAAACGGCCGGACTAAACATGTGAACGTTCAAATAAGACCTCTTAAGAATTTTGTCCTTTAGTCTAACTCAATTGTCAGGCGTTTAATCATCTTGACTGCCCTTTTCCCCGCCCAGTTCCAATTTTTCGTCCAGTTCGGCCTGCTTGAGCAAGTAAGCCCGGGTGAAAATCTCCAAGTCCCCGTCAAGGACTGCGTCCACGTTGCCAGTTTCAACGGAGGTCCGGTGATCTTTCACCATGCGGTAAGGATGAAGTATATATGACCTGATTTGGCTCCCCCAAGCGATGTCTTTCAATTCTTGATGTTTTTCCATCATCTCCTTGGCCTTCTTTTCCTGTTCGATCTGGTAGAGCCTGGCTCTTAATACTTTCATAGCCAGATCACGGTTACGATGCTGAGACTTCTCGTCCTGGCATTGGACCACGATCCCGGTCGGGATATGGGTGATACGCACGGCCGAGCTGGTTTTGTTTACATGCTGGCCGCCGGCGCCGCTGGCTCGATAGGTATCGACGCGCAGATCTTTTTCATTGATCTCTATAACAATATCGTCGTCAATCTCAGGAGTCACGAAAACACTGGCGAAAGAGGTGTGTCTTCGGCTGTTGGCATCAAAAGGCGATATCCTGACCAGGCGGTGCACGCCGATTTCGGGCTTGAGGAGTCCATAAGCGTATGGCCCGGTTACGGTAAAGGTTATACTTTTAATTCCAGCCTCATCTCCTTCCAGAGAATCCACGATCTTGGCTTTAAACCCTTGCCGGTCGACCCATCGCAAGTACATGCGCAACAGCATCTCGGCCCAGTCTTGCGCCTCAGTGCCTCCAGCTCCGGCGTTAATATCCATAATGGCATTATTAAAATCCTGGGGGCCGGAAAGCATTCGCTCGATCTCGAATCGATTCAGAGCTTCATCCAAGGCAGCCGCTTTTTTAAGTGCCTCCTTGCCTGTCTCTTCATCATCCTCCTCGAGGGCCAGATCAAGCAAAACTTCGACCTCTTCCAAGTCATTTTCTAAAGATGTTAAAACTGCTACCCGCGCGGCGAGTGAATTCCGCTCTCTGGTTACTTTCTGGGCTGACTCAGGATCATCCCAAAAGCCCGGCTTGCTCATGGCCTTATCCAATTCCGCCAGTTTCTGGTGCAAGCTGGTCAGGTCAAAGATGCCCCCGCAAGGTAAAGTAGCGTTCCTGAATTTCTTTAAATCTTAATTTTAAATCCGTAAGCATCTTCTTCTCCTTATAAAACCGGCCGCAAATATAATAACAGCGATTCCTAAACAAATCTGCGGGATTATATCCCCAATTAAAGTGTAGACCGACTTTTCACTCATGGAAGGAGCCAGGCCAACAAGGAGACCCCGCTCCGAAAAGTCCAATTTACCTACGATCTCGCCCGTGGGCCATATTAAGGCGCTAATTCCAGTGTTAGCCGCACGGATTACTGTTCGCCGGTTTTCCACGGCTCTCAACCTTGACTGTGACAACAGTTGATACGGTGCGGAGGTATGGCCATACCATGCGTCATTGGACAAGTTTACAAGATAATTGGCCCCTTGGGCCACCCGCCTTCGCGCTAAGCCCGCGAAAAGCGACTCATAACAAATCAGTACTCCAAGTTGTTCGCCCTTTAAGGCAATCAGTTGATCGCGTTTCCCGCCCGAGTAATCACCTACCGCCCGAGTAATCTTACCCAGGAATGGGAAGAATCTTTTGAACGGCACATACTCGCCGTAGGGAACCAGGTGAACCTTATCATAATAGCCCCTGATTTCACCCTGCTCGTCAAGCAAGTAAGCCCGGTTATAATATTCAGGGCTGTTTCCCTGGTTTTCATAAGCCGGAGAGCCAAAAAGCAGGGGCTTATCAATCTGCTTGACCAAATTTCTTAACCACGCTGTTTCTCCCGGGTCGTTAGGGAAAAAAAAAGGCGCGGCAGCTTCCGGCCATATGATCAGCCATGGATTCTCCTTGGCCGCCTCAAGGGTCAAATCCCGATAGTTTTTCAAAATACTGACCCGAAAACCGGGGTCCCATTTATGAGCCTGGTCGATATTACCCTGCGCCACAGCCACTTTATTTTTTTGGCTTCGAGCTATCATGGCCTCAATCTCGGCCAAACGGTAATGACCATATATCCAAAGTCCGCCCAAGGCAATCAGAATCAAGGCTCCTGGTATCAGCAGAGTTTTCAGCCTGCCAGCCTTATATTGCAAACCCAGGGCGAAAAAACATAAGTTGACCATAACCACTATGAAGGTCAACCCACCGGTACCAACTATATCCGAAAATTGTACCAGAGACAAGTTGGCCATCAAGGCGGCGCCCAACGGCTCCCAGGGGAAACCGCTTAAAAAAAACCCCTTGAAATACTCCAAACCTGTATAGAGGGCCGCACCGGCAAGTATCCAGGGCAGGCTGCCAGGGATCAGCTTCAAATATTTTTCACCCAGTCTCAGTCCAAGCATAAAGAAGGCTAAATAAAAAGCCAGGTATGCTATAAACAAATAAAAGACGGGCAACGCCAGCAGAAAATGCAAACCGCCGTAAAACGTCAGAACTTTAAGCAACCAGTAAAGAAGCATGGCGGCATGAACTAGGCCGGCCAGATAACCCAAACCGAAAGCGACCTTAAGCTCTTTGCCGTAGCAGGCGAGAAACAGAGGTATAAGCGCTATAAAAGAGAGGGGCCAAAGGCTGGGCCGTGGAAAAGACAACGAAAGCAGAACTCCTGAAATAAGAGCCGGGATAAAACAAACTGGATTAAACCCTCGGCCGTACCCAACCTTAAGCACACGGCTTGAGATTAATGAGCCCGGCATAAGTCAGGATTTCCTGGATTCTAATTTTTCTTTGTGATCAAGATTTCTGATTTCGACCTGGCTGATTTTGCGCTCATCGGCAGAACGAATGGTCATGATTAAGTTCCCAAATTCGATCTGTTCTTTGACCTCGGGAACCCTGCCGATCAAATCGATAATAAATCCCGCCACAGAATCATAATTTCCTTCCGGGAATTCGACTTTCAAATAATCAGATAATTCCTCAAGATGAAGCCGGGCGTCAACAAGAATGGTATCGTTGCTTAATTGAATAATTTTTTGCTCATCTGTATCATATTCATCCTGAATTTCACCGACGATTTCCTCTATGATATCCTCGAGAGTCACAAGGCCGGCCGTGCCGCCGTATTCGTCTAAAACGATAACCATATGTGTTTTTTTGGTGCGCAGTTCAATGAGGAGTTCGCCCACTTTTTTAACTTCGGGAATAAAATATGGCGGCCTTATCAACTCCTTAGAAAGGGGGCTATCAGCGGAAGAGCCCCAATATCCAAGCAAATCCTTGATATGAAGAATACCCACAATATGGTCGATGTCGTTCTGATATACAGGCAGGCGGGAATGCCCGTGTTTACGAGACAATTGAATGACTTCGCCGAGGGTGGCCTCCTGGGAGGTAGCCACCATATCCGTGCGCGGGATCATGATCTCTCTGGCTATCGTGTCACCGAATTCGAAGATACTTTGGATCATCTCCCCTTCACTGGAAGTAATAACCCCTTTTTCAGCACCCTCATCGATGAGTTCTTGGATATCCTCCTCAAACTTATTAGCTGTTCGGTTAAGATTATAACGCCTTAAAAAAGCTTTTAGTTTAGCGATTAATCGCCACGATGGGCCGTCGTCCAATCGAATCTGACCTCCTTTCCGCCGCTGGTTGAGGCTGGAAATAAATATTAAGTTCTAAATTGCATGATAACAGTTTGCTCCAGAGAGACGCCATAACGCCGAATTTTTTGCTCCAGTTCATCAGGTTGAAGACCCAGAATTTCAGCCGCCTGGCCGGTTTCCCCATTTGTTTTGGCCAGCGCCTTGCGAATCAGGTCCTTTTCCACCTCGATAATCGATTCAGACGCCCTTTCACCAGATTGAGTTTTAAAGGCCTGAGCGGCTAAACGCAATTCCAGAGGTAGATCTTCGACCACGATTCGGTTTCCTTTATGAAACATCATGACCCGTTCAACAACATTTTTCAATTCGCCCGCGTTTCCGGGCCAGTAGTAGGACCGCAGGCAATCGGCTGTTGCAGAATCCATCTCTGGGACTTGATGGCCTTCAGCCCTGGCCGCCTCAGCAAAGAAATAATTGGCCAGGAGAATCACATCTTCACCTAACTCTCTCAAGGGATAAGTGGCCAAAATGACCTTGGAAATTCGATAATAAAGATCCGCGCGAAATTTATTTTTTTCAACCATGGATTTGAGATCTTCAGTACTTGAAGCGACGGTTCTAAAATCAACGGGCCGGGGCCGAATAGATCCGAGGCGATAGACAACTTTTTCCTCCATAGTCTGAAGGAGAATGGCCTGTTCAGAAGAAGGAAGTTTATTGATATTATGGATAAACACGGTACCGCCTTCAGCGGATTCCAAAAGGCCCGGGGATTCATCTTCACCCAGGGCTCCGCCTTCCTGTCCAAACAACTCGCGAGCTATGTTATTTGGGCTAATCGAAGCACAGTTTATGCAAACAAACGGATAATTTTTACGGGGACTCATGGAATGAATCAGCCTGGCCAGAATTTCTTTCCCCGTGCCCGCTTCACCTTCGAGCAGTATGGTCTCATCTGTTTGAGCAGCCTGAGCTGCTATGGCACGCAAAGCTTTAACCTGCTCGTGTTCGCCGAGGAGGTGAATTCTTTTATCAGTCGCCTCTTCCTCCCGGGCAGCTCGACGATCTAGCTCTGCAATTTTTTTAACGTTGGCAATGGCAGGGCTTATGAGTGCAGCCAGGGCCACCAGGAAATTCAAATCTTTTTCGGTATATTCACGGGACTTACTTTCAACATAAATCAATCCCGGCGATTTTACCTTGGTCTTGAGCGGCACGCACAAAGAGCGCTGCGGCTTCTCCTTGAGTAACCGGTCTCCATTTTTAAAGTCCAGTTCGGCCACCACATTAGGCCAAATAACAGATTTGCCTTGCTCGAGGACTCGGTCCAGCAAAGGTTGGGGCAAGACCATCCTTTGATCCTGGGGTTGAATCATTAAGGCGGTTAAACGGTTACCGTCAACACCTTCCGGCCAAAGCACAGCAACCCGGTCGGCGTTAAACAACTTATCCAAAACATAAACCACTTGCCTGGCGACAGCATAGAGCTTAGTGGTTTTTGCCAGTGCCACCGCCACCTTATACAAAGCGGCCATGGCAAAACGGTCCAGCTTGGACAGTATCGGTTCACCGCTTCCCTCGATGAGACCCTCCGGGTTTTCATCCACGGAACCTACTATGAAGACCACACCGCGCTTTCCCACTGAAACATTCAGCGCCGGATCAAAAAGAAAGAGCTCATCGCCAATCTTTATTTCATCATTTCTTTTAAGGGGAGTTGGTCCCTCAATCTGAACGCCGTTAAGAAATGTTCCATTGGAGCTGTTTAAATCTTTCAGAACATATCCATCTTCGCTCTTGTAAATCTCGCTATGAAAACGAGAGACAGCACGCCCGAAAATGATTAAATCACACTCCGGCGAACGTCCTAAAACAATCCGTTCACCGACCTCGAAACGGAAGCCCAATCTATCTTCCCGAAAAGCTAAAAGAAAAGGCATAGACTAATTCGCAGGCAAGATTGAAGGTATGAGTGCAAGTATTTAAACTCCCGCCAAATATCTGATATCTCCATTGATTAAACTTGCCATAAAAGCAGCGCATTGTCAATAAGATAACTAATGGTCAATTTGGGATATTACGGGCTCGGAAGGACATAAAGCCGGGATTTAAGGCCCGGTCCCATTTATTTAGGAAGTTTCCCAAGGCGGACAGAACAGGCGTAATGCTTGATTAAAAATTGATAAAATAAAACCGCTGCAAAACTTCATCTGTAAAGCTGAACTCATTGTCAGGTTCCGCGATTTCAGGAAAATTGCTGATTCGTCATGGAGTCTCGAAATTTAAAGCAACAGCCTGCCATTTTTAAACCAGAAAAAAATTATGACTTACACCTTGACTGAATTGGGTGAGTATGATAGCGACAACTAACCAATTTGTCAGGGTTCAGAGGTTGAAAAGATGGCTGAAATCGCACCGTTAAAGGGTATTATTTATAATACATCAATGGTAGGAAACCTTAGAGACCTTATAGCTCCTCCTTACGATGTCGTTACGCCGAAAGAGCAGGTCGCCTACCACCAGGCTCACCCGAATAACGTAATGCACCTTATCCTCGGAGCCCAGCACTCAACCGACAAAGAGCCGTTCGATTGGCATAAACGAGCGTCTGAAGCGTTTTATCAATGGCTTGATGAAAAAATCCTCATCAGACACGACCAGCCCGGTATTTATTATACTGAAATGGACTTCACCGACCCGATTACCGGCCAACGAAAGACACGTCATGGATTTATTAGCCTGCTCAAGCTGGAAGATTTTAACGAGAAAGCCAGGGTCCGGCCTCATGAGCGCACTTTTTCCGCCACTAAAGCGGAGCGGCTCAATCTCATGATGAACGTCAAGGCTAATTTAAGTCAAATTTTTGCTGTCTATCCGGATGAGGAAGGCGAGTCGTTGAACATCCTGAAATCTCAAACGAACAGCAAGCCTTTGTTTGACTTCATGGACCCGGAAGGACGCGGCCACCGCGTCTGGGCGATTACAGACCGATCAGTTATTCTATCTTTGAGCAAATTCATGGCGGACAAAACCGTTTACATCGCCGATGGGCACCATCGCTACGAAACATCTCTTAAGTACCGTCAACTAAAGGCTGAAGAAGGCTTCAAGTTCGGGCCGAGATCGTCTCTCAATTATACCATGGTATATTTATGCGCAATTTCCGACCCGGGGCTAACCATCCTCCCCGCACATCGGTTGATCAGCAACTCCCTTCATCTCACAAAAAAGGAACTGGAAGCGGCTCTTGCCGGCTATTTTAACGTTCAAACCTTTTCCTTCACGCGCGTGGAAGAGCGCGCCACCCGCAGGGCTTTCTTGCGGCAGCTCGAACGGGAGGGGCGCACCGGAAACGCCCTCGGACTTTTTACGCGGTTAGGTAAAACATACTATCTCCTCAAACTGCGTAATGATGTGACAAAAGGCACCTCTCTGGATAAGTGGGCACCGCCGCTGCGCAAACTGGACACTGTGGTGCTGACCGGATTGGTCTTGCAGGAAATATTGGGACTCACGGAAAAAGGCCTGGACGATCCCAAACGAATCACTTATTCCAGCCGGGCCGGAGAAGCCATCAAATGCGTTAACGAAGGTCAAGCTGAGATAGCTTGCATCCTTAATCCGACCCGGATAAAACAAGTTCAGGAGGTTGCTGAATCCGGGTTAATCATGCCTCGCAAGTCAACTTATTTTTTCCC
>CAZVRN010000110.1:0-8899 GCA_964629485.1 uncultured Thermodesulfobacteriota bacterium
AAGCAGCGGCGGCGAGGTACCAGGAACCGAACATATCATGCAGATCAGAAAGGTAAGCCGTTGCGGCCCTGGTTGATTTCTCAGGATTCCGTCTTTCGTCAACCTCACTGTTGACTTTCAGACCGTAGCGCCGGGCCGTAGGCCGGATGAATTGCCACAGTCCCACCGCGTGAGCCCTCGAATAAGCATGAACCACAAAATGACTTTCGATCATTGCCAGGTAAACCAAATCTTCCGGCAGGCCTTCTTCCCTGAATATCCGCTTCATCAATGGTAGATAGCGGGTTGATCGGCCCAGGGCCCGAACAAAGGACTTACGCCCGCGGCCCAAAAAATAGCTTATCCAGGCCTGAACATCCTTGTTAATGGTCACCGGGACATCAAATTTAACCGTTTTTTCATACCCCTCCAAGGTTCGAAGTTCGGCTGAAACCATGTCTTCAAGCCTTTCTTCAACCTTAATTTTCGCTGTCGGCAGGGAGATGGGGATATCATCGGGTTTCTTCACAGGTTCCTTTTTAACGGCTAGGGCCTGCTCTTCGCGGAGGGGTTTTTTCTGAATATCAGGCACTTTGGAAATCCTGGCCGTAGTGGCGCAGGAACTCAGAAAAATTAAAATAAATCCGGACAGCAATAAATAGCGCATGTAGTTATCTTTCTTTGGCTTGCGAGTTATCAGATCAATCTAATTTTAACTATCATAAATCAGGAGCAAATTCAAGACAAAACCCCTTGATTTCTGTGAAGAGAACAAACATCGTCCCCCTGGTCAAGGTATGGATGCTCGGTCGAAACGGTTTGTAAGAGGTATTCGCTTGGCAAAAGAGGCAATTTCAACTTCTCCGGGAGGGTAGGAAGTTAGTATCCGGAATAAAAAAATTTATGACCGCAAAAGAGATGTTTTCCATGTTAATAAATTGGCTATGAAAAATCTGTCCGGTCAAGCCCCGGGCGGCTTAATTTACCGGAGGTTATTTCAGCCCATATTTTTTTACAAAACCTTTGCAAAACGAGTAATTTTGCTGAAATCGCGGAAGGTGAGAATGAGTTCGGCTAAAAGACGAAGTTCTGAAAAGGTCTTTTTGCAGTCTTTCCGATTGACCGGCACGAAACACTTACTTATACTTGCAAATTAACGATAAAAATCCATTATCTCTTATGGAGTAATTTTGCCGGAACCGCCATGAACAAAAACGTTTGCAGTCTCCGGAATATAAACCAAATGGAGGTATCATTATCATATGGCTCTTGATTTTCGTGATTTCAGGGATATCGACCCGGGCAACCGCGTCCTCATGGGGCCAGGACCAAGCGATGTGCCGCCGCGCATTCTTCAGGCTATGAGCGCTCCCTGCATCGGTCACCTGGACCCATACTTTTTATCCGTCATGGATGAAACGCAGCGCCTGCTCAGGTTTGTTTTCCTGACCCAAAATGAGTTGACTATTCCCGTGTCTGGCACAGGCAGCGCCGGCATGGAAACCTGTTTTGTCAACCTTGTGGAACCGGGGGATGAGGTGGTGGTCTGTGTGAACGGCGTCTTCGGCACGCGCATGGGTGACATTGTCAACCGCCTTGGCGGACAGCTTATTCGGGTGGATACCGAGTGGGGCCGGGCCGTGGCGCCCGATGCGGTTTTTGACGCGGTTCGCGGCAGGAATCCCAAGCTTGTGGCTGTGGTCCATGCGGAGACTTCCACTGGAGTGCATACGCCCCTTGAGGACCTGGCCAGGATTGCTCATGACGCGGGCGCGCTTTTCCTGGTTGATTCGGTCACGTCACTGGGGGGCATGGAAGTAAACGTGGACCAGATCGGGATTGACGCCGTATACAGCGGCACGCAGAAGTGTCTTTCCTGTCCGCCGGGGCTTGCGCCTATTTCATTCAGTGACAGAGCCGTTGAAATTCTTCAAAATCGCCGGAACCCGGTGGTAAGCTGGTACCTGGACATGAACCTGGTTTGTAGTTACTGGGGGGCTGAGCGTAAATATCACCACACCGCGCCGATCAATATGATTTACGCCCTGCGGGAGGCCCTGCGCCTTGTGGCGGAGGAAGGACTTGAAGCGCGTTTTGCCCGGCATAAGCTTAATCACCGTGCCCTGGTAGCCGGCGTGGAAGCGATGGGGCTGTCAATGCTTGTGCCGGAGGCTGAGCGTCTGCCCATGCTGAACGCCGTTTGTATTCCGGAAGGAGCCGAAGATGTGAAGGTGCGCAAAGCTCTGCTTGAGAATTTCGGGATCGAGATTGGCGGCGGCCTGGGTGATCTGGCCGGGAAAATATGGCGTGTCGGACTAATGGGTCAGTCTTCCTGCGCCAGGAATGTTTTTTTGTTTCTGTCCGCGCTCGAAACCGTGCTCAAAGCTGAGGGCGTGAAAGTGCGCCCGGGCGCGCTCGAAGCCGCCGGCGAAGTGTACGAGGTCTCATGATTGAATTCGGCCTTTTTAAATAGGCTTCGGCGCATAGTCGGGCCGGAGCATGTCTTTTCCAGCCCCACGGATGTGGAGGTTTACTCTTACGACGCCTCCCTCGAGGTTCAAACCCCTGGAGCTGTTGTTTTCCCGGGTTGTACGGAAGAAGCGGCCGCCCTGGTCCGGGCCTGCATCAAGGCCGGTGTTTCGCATGTACCGCGCGGTTTTGGGACCAACCTCTCGGGCGGAAGCATCCCGCCGGAAGGCGGACTGGTCATCTGCCTTTCCCGGCTCAACCGTATTCTCGATATAAATCCGAAACGCCGCTGCGCCGTGGTGCAACCCGGCGTAACCAACCTTGAACTGCAAAACGCGCTTCGGCCTTATAAATTTTTCTTTGCCCCGGACCCGGCCAGCCAAAAAGTCGCAACTCTGGGAGGAAACATCGCCGAAAACTCGGGGGGCCGCACTGTCTGAAATACGGAGTCACGCGAAACCATATTCTGGGTATTCAGGCCGTTTTGGCGAACGGCGAAACTGTGCGGCTGGGCGGACCGGTCCGTGATTACACGGAAAATAATTTATGCGGCTTTCTGATCGGCAGTGAAGGCACCCTGGGAATCATCACCGAAGCCACGGTCAGGATTCTGCCTTCACCGGAGGCGCTAGTTACGCTTCTGGCCATATATGACGAGGTTTCGGGGGCCGCCCGAACCGTCTCCAAAATCATTGCCGCTGGCATCATCCCGGCCACGCTGGAAATGATGGACGCCCCGATCATGCGGGCCGTTGAGGAAAGCACTCCATGATCCCTGCCACGCCTCACGCTCTCAGGGGCTGATCAGTGAACCGCGCAAAATGCTCCAGGCGATTCCAGGGGCTGAGTACCGTGAACTGCCAGAAGCGGATTGGTGCTGCGGCGGAGCGGGAACTTATGCTCTTTCTCATTACGAACTTTCCATGAAGGTCCTGGACCGCAAAATGAATAACCTGGAAAAAACCGGGGCCAATCTTCTGATTACTTCCTGCCCCGCCTGTATTATACAGCTTGATTACGGCGTGCGCCGGCGGGGGCTGCCGGTGCGCGTGCGTCACATTTCAGAGGTTCTGATGGAGTCATGGGCGGCGGATTCTCAGGCGTGATCCTGAAATAAAATGACAGAAGGCTCGGGCTTCAAAACGCCGATAAGCACTTTTTCGAATTGAAGGCCGCTTTTTTTAAAAATGAGAGATCCAATTTTCTTGCCCGCCTCAACAAGGGGCTCCCGGTCTGCCTTGTTTAAAAAAACAAAACGCCCGGCCCGGGCAGGACTGCCTTTCATGAGTCCCTTCTGGTCAAGGATAATCGCGGCAATGGATTCCTCGCTTACCGCCGCCCCCAGAGGCAGACCGGTGATTTGCGAAAAAAGATTTGCTCTGAAGACCCATTGCTCGGCCAGAGGTTTGCCCAAGGCGTCCATACCGATTATAGCCCCCACATAGGCCGAGCGAGACGGAATCACCGGCTCGTGTGCGGCAGGCGCTTTAAGGGGTCTGAAAGCAGCTCCATCAGCCTCCACCAGAATCCAGCGAAACAAACCGGTATCCCAAATTTGGTTGATAACATCAGGCCCGAGGCCGGCCAATTTCCCCTGGGAGGCCAGAAACTCCCGGCCCGCTGTAATATGAATGTGTTTCTCTTTGAGCTTCCCGGCCTTTCTGAGAAGCCTTTCAGGATCAGCCTCGATAATCACGTGAGCCGATTGCTCAGCGGAGGGCATGAAAATCTTGGTCGTGGTCGTGGTCAGGACCGATTCCCCGGCCAGGGCCAATTCCCGGGCAAGCCTGAACATAAACGTGGTCTTTCCCCCGGCGCCAACCAGGCTGACCACGCCTCCATCCTTAAAGGGCAGGCTTTCACGCAAAAAAGTCATTTAAGGCTCATTATACACTCTGAGGATAGCTTCCAGCACTCCGCCTCCGATCGCCCGCGCTTTTTCTGAAATGGTTATGCAGTGCTCAATTTCTCCGCGCGGATCAACGTCACCGATTTTGAGACCCTTGGTTACCTCAACCCCCGGGGCTATTAATCCCCGGATTACGCCTCCAATATTGGTCCTTACTACCGTCCCGTTAACGTGCCCGACAATCTCCCCGGGTTCAACCATATCACCGATATGAAGGACCGGATTGAAGACGCCACTGGCCGGGGCCCTCAAGACCCGTTCCGACGCATACCCATTGACTTCCCCCGGAAGACCCGTATCAGGCTCGGCCTGGCCGGCAAGGATAACACGGCCCAGATCGTGACCCCGGTTGGTTTCGATAACCATGTGTGTGTCCGCGCCCGCCGTAAAGCCCGGCCCAAGTCCAATAACCAGCGGCGCTTCTTTCATGCCCGTCCCGAGATTGCGTTTGGCCAGGATGGCATCCACCAAGACGTCGGGGTTCATTTCGGGAATGACCAGCCATTGCGGGTCAGCGATTACGGGGATCTGCCCTTTTCCCCAGGCGCTCGGAATTTCTTCCGCCCCCCTGACCCTGACCGCCTCCACTCCTTCCACGATTTTCCGTTCACAAAGAAGCGCCTCGCAGAAGGAAACCTCTCTCCGCACGGCCAAAGGCCGGGGAATTTCCATCATGAAAATCAGACGAATGTTGGCTTGATAGAGCCGCCAGGCAACTCCGCTCGCCATCTCGCCGGCGCCTTTTATACCGATGATTAATTGATTCAAGAACTTTTGCCGTCTCATATACTTCGCCATAGGCTATTTCCCGAAAGGACAAACAGGATATCGGCAGTTCGAGCAATTCAAACACAGTCCGCCGTGTCCCGTTTCAGCAATATCATTTTTGGTTATCTCTTCTCCAGCCAGAACTCTCGGCAGAAAAAGATCGTAAACCGTGGTATCATAATAGTATACGCAGGCGGGTAAACCCAGTATCGGTATCTCACCCAGACGGGCATAAAGGAACATGGCCCCCGGCAAAACAGGGCTTCCATAGCTGATAATTCGCGCCCCGGCCTTCCTGATACCCTTTCGGGTCACGTCATCCGGATCCACAGACAGCCCGCCGGTCGTCAGAATCAGGTCGCAGCCGAGCTCTTTTAATTCCAGGACAGCCCGGGAGATGGCCGCGGCGTCATCAGGCACAATAATCTTTTTCAAATACTGACACCCGTAATCGAGGGCTTTTTGGGCCACGTACTGATCGAATTCATCCTTGATCAAGCCCTGGTAAATCTCGGAACCGGTGACGACTCCGCCGAAACGCAGCCTCCGATAAGGCAGCACCTGTAAAATCGGTCCAAAACGTCTGGCCAGGCTTTCAACCTTCTCTATTTTTTTTTGTGAAATCATTAAGGGAATAATTCGTGTGGCAGCGACTACCTGGTCTTTTTGACAAGGAAAGTTTGTCTTTAATGTAGAGATAATAATATTCTCAAGCTTATTGATCCTGAGTAACCCCTCCACATTGACTTTCAGCAGTCCGGTTACAAGGCTGATGATATTCGATTTCCCTTCTGCCGGTTCAGTCCACCGGAGATTCGGGCCTGAGACCGCTGGCGCGATACGCAGGGCCGCTTCATTTTCATGAAGCTGATCTTGACGCAGTTCGAGCACATAAAGATATCTTTTACCGAGTCTTAAAAGCTCGGGCAAGTCCTCGCCGGTGATAACATGCCCTTTCTTAAAGGCCACACCCTTGAATTTTCCAGGGATGATCCGTGTTATATCGTGAGCGAGAATAGTTCCAACCGCTTTTTCCGCTTTGATTTTTTTCATCTAGCAACCTCTTTCCCAAAATCAGCCGCATGAGAGTTTTATGTTTTTTTTAGCATAGCTGCAATTCAGGGAATTATATGCAAAAATAGAGCAAAAGCAAAATAAAATTATACGTTGACACGTTCATACGGTATAAGTAGAACGATAATAAGGCGAATTACGAGCCTGCAGAAGACAAACCGGTTTCGGCCAATGTAACGCTGGTGTTGTCTGAAGTACTAATTTGATAAAGCAAAACAGCCATGAATGGAAACATTTTTTTAAAAGTAGATGAGTTTTTAACTAAAGGCGAACACGTTGTCCTGGCTCGAATTATCAGCCGCAAAGGCTCCGCGCCGCGAACCGTCGGTTCAAAATGTATCATTACAGGGGATGGAGGCATAATCGGGACAATCGGCGGCGGGTTCCTGGAACACATGGTGCGTGAACAGGCGAAGGAAGTTTTGGAGAAAGGAAAATCATGCCTATATCACTTCCAGCTCACCGGGAAGGATTTATCCAAAGCGGACATGTTGTGCGGCGGCGTCCTGGACGTGTACCTTGATCCCCTGTACCCGGAAAACCGGCTTACCAGGGCGCTTTTCAACAAAATCAAGGAGTTTCTCAAAACCGGCCGGAAAGGAAATCTCTTGACTCTGATCTCCGAAGGAATTAATGCGCTGGATTATGATGCCAGGATGCTGATCGGACAAGATGGCTCCACCGAGGGCGCGCTTAAGGGTTTTAGCGGAGACCTTGAAGATTTAAAAAAAATCAAAAGACCGTCTCTGACTGAAATTGCTGAAACCGGAGCAAAAATTTTTGTGGAATCCATAGAACCGGATGCCGCGCTTTTTCTGTTTGGAGCCGGTCATGTATCCACTTTCGTCTCCCACCTGGCGAAAATCGTAGGGTTTCAGGTAACCGTCATTGACGACCGGGCGGAATACGCCAACCGGGAGAGGTTTCCCGAAGCCGATGAAATATTGGTGGTTCCGTTTTCTCAAGCCCTGGAGTACATACAGGTCACTGATAATTCTTATATTACCATCATCACCAGAGGACATATTTCCGATAAAACAGTTTTGAAATCAGCGCTTCAAACTTCACCGGCCTACATCGGGATGATCGGCAGTTCCAGAAAACGCGATCAAATATACCAGGCCCTTATTAAAGAGGGGATTCCGCGGGAGCGATTAGACGAGGTTCATTCGCCGATCGGTCTTGATATCAAGGCGGAAACGCCCGAGGAGATAGCTGTTAGCATCGTGGCGGAGCTGATCAAGGCAAGGGCGGAGTCGAGCCGCGGAGTGACCGCCGCAAATGCGGGTAATTAAAACGTCCTGAACAGTTCGTGATATTGATGATTCAAAACAGCATAAACATTCCCGGAATCATCCTGGCCGCAGGCAGGTCCTCACGCATGGGACGAATCAAGCAGCTGCTTGACTTCGAGGGACGAACCATGTTGGAACAGATCATGAATAACGCGCTTGAATCATCCCTTAACCGGGTGATTGTGGTCCTTGGCCACGCGGCCGATCAAATACGCAATGTTGTGAGTTTTGACCGGGTCCAGGTCATTATAAACGACCGGTATGACCAGGGAATAAGCACCTCCTTGCAGGCAGGTCTGGCGGGAGTGCGCGATGATGAAGCAGGCGCTGTTTTCATTCTGGGAGATCAGCCCCTTGTCGGTTCAGAAGTGATCAACAAGCTCGTTAAAGCGTATCAGCAGAAAAGAGCACCGCTGGTGATTCCTTTTTGCCGGGGCGAAAGAGGCAATCCCGTGCTGGTGGACCGCGCGCTTTTCAGCCGGCTCAAGACCCTGACCGGGGACATAGGGGCCAGAGCGCTTTTTGAGGAATACGCGAACCGGATAAAAAAAGTTGAAATTGAGGACACGGGTATTCTTTTCGACCTGGATACCTGGGACGATTATGAGGCGTTGAAAAATAAGTAAACCTGCCTTCCCCGAGGGAGGCAACTGGAGCGAGACCCCTTAAGAACCAGCAATTTTATTGAAACCGCGGAAGGTGACAATGAGTTCGGCTAAAGGACGAGGTTTTTAAGGAGGTCTTGGAGCAGGCTATGTCAAATTCCGAGATATGTTTTATGACCGCTGTGGAGTTGAGCCGCCGCATTCGGGCCAAAGAATTGTCAGCGCGGGAAGTCATGGAAGCGCATCTGGCCCAGATTGACCGCGTTAATCCGGCCGTAAACGCCATTGTAACCTATTTGCCCGAGCAGGCCATGGACCGGGCCAAAGAGGCGGACGAAGCTCTGGCGAGCGGTCAGGCGGTCGGGCCGCTTCATGGTCTCCCCATCGCTCACAAAGACCTGGTCCTGACCAAAGGCATTCGGACTACCTTTGGCTCACCCATTTACAAAGATTTTGTCCCGGATCAGGACGAATTGATCGTTCAGCGGCTGAGGAAAGCCGGGGCCATTGCCGTTGGCAAAACCAACACGCCGGAATTTGGGGCAGGCTCCCAGACTTACAATGAAGTTTTCGGGGAAACGCTTAACCCTTATGACCCGAGTAAAACGTGCGGCGGTTCCAGCGGCGGGGCCGCTGTGGCCCTGGCCTGTGGAATGCTGCCCATCGCAGACGGAAGCGACATGGGCGGCAGCCTGCGTAACCCGGCCAACTTCTGCAATGTGGTTGGTTTTCGCACCTCTCCCGGCCGGGTGCCCATGTGGCCCGCACCGGTTGGCTGGGCTCCATTCTCGGTGGAAGGC
>CAZVRN010000111.1:0-8895 GCA_964629485.1 uncultured Thermodesulfobacteriota bacterium
TAAACTTTACCCGGAATCATCAATTTATGCCTATTAATTAGCTAAATATTCTAAATTATATGGCAAGTCAAGTTATTTTTTTCGAAAATTTCTGCTTTGCTGCCACGGTCTGGAGGATGGTCGTGGAGTTGTTTATGGCCCGCCGATTCCATATCAATGCCGCAGCCTCTGCTGTTAGACATGATAAGACATTGAACTTCTTCAATATTGTACAAGCATCTCAAGATATATGCACAGACACATCGCATGGTGATTACACCAGTCAGATTTTGAAAGCGGACAGAGAATCAGTTGAGATTGACATCCCCATATTATTTCTTTATATTTTTTTTATAAATAAATTTTTTTGTAAGTCTGGTTGTCCGGCTGGGGAGTTGAGGCCGGATTTGGTATCCAATGGCAAGTTGAAGGAATGAATCTCTACAAGAAAAGGAGAACTTTATGGGAAGTGTAGATTACTTTCGGTCCGCGATGAAAAATTTACATCAAAGCCTCAACGATGCAGTGCAGGGATTGACAGAGGAACAGCTTCATTTCAGGCCCCTGGATCGGGGCAATAGCATCGCCTTTATTATTTGGCACTGCGTTAGAACCGAAGATTCGGTTTTAAATTTTCTGCTCCAAAAAAAAACACCAGTATGGAACGCTGAGGGGTGGGATAAAAAATTGGACATGGATCCGAGAGCGCAGGGAACTGGAATGACTACCGAAGAGGCTGCCGCTGTTAGAATCAAGGATTTCGCGGAGTTCTCAAAGTATATGTCAAACGCCTTTCGCGTAACCGAGAAATTTTTTGAAAACTTGAACGATGAAGATCTGGATCAAGTACACGAACTTGCCGTGCTGGGAAAGCGAAAACTGTATGATGTAATTGGGGGGACTATTCTGCAGCATGGCGCAAATCATCTGGGTGAAATATGGTATATCAAGGGACTCCTGGGGATGAAGGGGAGTCCTGTTTAAAGCGGTTTTTCCCGATTGGTTTTACATTGTACGGGAGCGGCAAGCCGAAGAAGGAATACATTTATTTCTAAACATTGTCATAGGTTTGCCGCTTACAAAAAACGTGGGCTAAGCAGTGGGCTTTTGGGAAACCGAAGCCTGGAACTGGCTAAATAAAAAGATTATTCAATTTTATTCAGCGACCAGCTTGACCCTTTTACCGTCTATCTCTACGGTAGTTTTACAATAGGTAAGTTTTTTTATAATCTTGCCGTCTTTGAAATGAATAACATCTAACCCGCGTCTTTTTTCTGCTTTTCCTTCGTAGCCTTTTTCTGTAGAAGGCCATTCTAGTACCCAGGTTACCGTGATTTTTTGGTCCTCCTCGTCGACAAAAAGGTCATCCCTGTTGAACTTGAAATTACCGCCGCTGGTAAACCATGGAGTCCAGGCCTGACGAAGCGCTTCTTTGCCTTGGGCATATCCGCCTGTCCAATTTTCAAAATAGACATCATCATGATATAGCTCCAGCACGCCCTCAAGGTCTTGATTGTCCCAGGCGACCCCATTTTTTTCCATTGCTTCTTTGATTTCCGCCTTTGTAAGTTTCATTGATGTCTTCTCTCCTTAAGGTTACTGCAGATGCGCAGAGTGTTTTTACAGAAAAATTTCTTTTCGCCGGGCTAGACGATTATCTCCAAAACATTTTTTACAGAATCATTTTACTTCCTCAAGTCAGAGACTGTAGTTTGTTCAAAGTGAATTCAGATATTTGCTCATAATTGTAAGCGACTTTAAGCAGGATATCTTCTTGGAAATGGTTGCCCATGAATTGAATGCCAATAGGCAGGTTGTTTTTGCTTAAGCCGCAGGGGACTGATATTCCCGGTATACCGGCCAGGTTGGTTGCCAGAGTAAAAATATCGCTTAAATACATCTTCAGGGGATCGTCAATTTTTTCCCCGATTTTAAATGCCGCGGTTGGGGTCACCGGACAGGCGATGACATCGCAACTTTCAAACGCCGTATCAAAATCCTGACGTATCAGGGTTCTGACCTGAGTGGCTTTCTTATAATAAGCGTCATAATATCCGGCGGACAGGACATAGGTGCCAATCATGATGCGCCGCGTGACTTCCGGGCCAAATCCGTTAGACCGGGTTGAAAGGTACATGTCCATGATGTCAGAGTTATTTTCAGCACGCAACCCGTATTTAACGCCGTCGTAACGGGCCAGGTTGGAGCTGGCCTCGGCCGGGGCAATAATATAATAAGCGGCAACAGCATATTGGGTATGCGGCAGGCTGATCTCGACCAGTTCCGCTCCCTCGGCTTCCATAGCTTTAACCGCCGTTCGAATCTTATCTTCCACTTCTGTTTCCAGACCTTCAACAAAGTATTCCTTGGGAAGACCGATTTTGAGTCCTTTCAGCCCTTGAGTCAAGCTTTTCGTGTAGTTTGGAACCGGCTGAGGTACACTGGTTGAGTCAGCTGGATCATAGCCCGCCAGGGCTTCCAAAAGCAAGGCGGAGTCAGTCACGTTTCGTGTGATCGGTCCAATTTGATCCAGAGAACTGGCAAAGGCCACCAGGCCGAAGCGAGAGACCCGCCCATAAGTAGGTTTTAGTCCAACAATTCCACAATAACTTGCCGGCTGCCGGATTGAACCGCCTGTGTCACTGCCTATGGCCCCGGCGCATAACTTGGCTGCGCATGCCGCGGCAGATCCGCCGCTGGAGCCGCCGGGGATTCGGCTCGTATCCCAGGGATTCAGGACAGGACCAAAAGCCGAGTATTCGTTGGAAGAACCCATGGCGAATTCATCCATATTTGTTTTGCCTAAAAAAACAGCGCCGCTTTGACGAAGCTTGGCCACAATCGTTGCATCAAAAGGAGGCACAAAGTTCTTTAGTATATTGGAGCCGCAGGTCGTGGTAACGCCTTTAGTGCAAATCAGGTCCTTCAGGGCCAGTGGAACACCGGTCAGAGTATTTTGATTATTCGACATAATCATTTTTTCCGCGGCCTTTGCCTGCTCGAAAGCCAGTTCCTCGGTTATGGAAATATAGGCGTTTAATTTGGGATTGTGTTTCTTGATGCTTTGAAGATATACCTTTGTAACTTCTACCGGTGAAATTTCTTTCCGAGAATACAACTCGGCTAGCTCGTGGATACTCAACTCAAGCGGGTTCATGATTCTTACCTTTAAATTACGCGTGGAACGATAAAGAAGGTTTCATTTCGTTCCGGTGCATTCGCCAGGGAGCTGTCCGGGTCCAGGGAAGGTTTGGCCACGTCTTCACGGAATGAGTTGTGAATGGGCTGGGCATGGGCCATCGGTTCCAACCCTTGGGTATCAAGTTCATTGAGTTTATCCATATAATTTAATATACGATTAAGCTGTTCTGTCAGCTTTTCTATCTCTGATTCATCAGGTTTAAGCCGGGCCAGAAGAGCAACATGCTCTACTTCTGTACGATCTATTTTCATAACTACTCTCCTGATTACAGTCCCCAAAAAGAATGGTGGACTTTGCGAACTTTGGCAATTTCATCAGGCTCAGGCCAGTCTCCCTGAGCTAGTTCCTGGCCGGCTGTACTGGAATTTGTCAGGACCTCAATGACTTTCATTACTGATTCAGCCTGGCCGACAAGATGATATCCCCCTTCAAGAGTCAGCACAAGCTTGCCGCCACAAATTTTTTCAGCCATGTTCTTGAGAATATAGGTCATGGCGGCATACCCTTCCGGTGTCATGGACATTCCCTGCATCGGATCAGCTATATAAGTGTCAAATCCTGCGGAAATCAGTATTAATTCTGGGCGATAAGAGTTTATCAGAGGTATTAAAATTTTGTGAAAGATAGCCACGAAATCCTTGTTGCCGTGCTTTGGGCTCATGGGTACGTTAACAGTGTAGCCCTTACCTTCTCCTTTTCCTGTTTCAGAAAAGCTACCCGTTCCGGGGTAAAAGGGATACAGGTGTGTAGAAAAGTAAAGGACGCGTTGATCATCATAAAAAGAGTGCTGGGTTCCATTACCATGGTGCAAGTCCCAATCCACAATTAAAACCCTGGACAGGCCGCGTTCTTTAAGAGCCCATGCCGCGGCAATGGCGATATTATTAAAGAGGCAGAAACCCAT
Source organism: uncultured Thermodesulfobacteriota bacterium (assembly GCA_964629485.1). Lineage (GTDB taxonomy): Bacteria > Desulfobacterota > Desulfarculia > Adiutricales > JAFDHD01 > JAFDHD01. The sequence continues at coordinate 4,086 of CAZVRN010000111.1, forward strand.
GGCATGGTCTGCTTCGGCATGGTGTCCGGGCGGACGAACAAGGGCAAAGCCATTATCCAGTTCACCGCTTAGTACCTTGTCCACCAGAAGTATAAGTCCGCCAGCTGCAAACAGCGCCGCTTCAAATGAATGATCGCACGTCTGGGTGTCTGCATCCAGGTAGCATTGAGGTTGAGATGCTGTTTGAGCGATTTGATCGTAGTAATTTTGCCCATGAATCAGAGTGATCTCTTCGCGGGTAGCTGGCCGTGGCTTCAAAAACTCGACGCCCGGGATGTGATTAGTGTCTAGATAGTTGTAAATGACCTTAAGTCTTTTGGGTGATTCGGGGTGCCAATCGCCGGCGTTATGCTCTAAGTATAAGTTAGATCTGACAATACCCGTATGATTCATTTAAAATTCTCCTGACATTAATAAGCAGTCATTGAATAATACCATATAGCATAAAGCCATGATGTTTGCTCGTTAAAAACAAATTTAGAGGGCGTTTGCTGAAGTCATAATCGGGCTCAGCCTTAAATCCTCAAAATATTGTTGATACGTCTGCATATTAAAATTTTGTTTTCTGCGATTTCAACAAAATTACTCGTTCTTAAGAGGTTTTGATCCTAAATTCAACCAGTTCCATTTTTTTACTCAAATACCTGAAAACATTTTCAGAGAAACAAATTCGGCTTTTAACGATACCCGTATCTTAAAGTAGATCCGACTGCATGATTTCTGAAGTTTGTGCTACGAGCTTGGATATTTTTAGCGCTAGAGGTTCACTAACCGGGCCTAAGCCGCAGGTTGGTGTGATCAGAGAGCGCCTTGTAAGTAATTCCAGATCGATTCCCTGTCGAACCAGAGCATGAAAAGCATTTTTAAGCCGGTCGGCTAGTTTCGTAGCCGTTATATCTTCGGTGTAGGCAAGAGTCGGACCGATACCCCAGGCCAAATATCCGCCGGCTTGCACGAAACGAATAATATCTTTGGAGTACAGCAGGAAAGCATCCATGTACCCGAAGGCGTCTAAATTGACTAAATCCAGGTTGGTGGATAAAATCATCTCCCAATCCGTGTTGCCGCAGATGTGAATTCCAATCAGAACCGGTTCGCCCAGGTGGGCCGCCTCAATCGTTTCATTCAGGATGTTGATGACTTCCTCCCGATTTAGGGTCGAAAAGGCGGATCCGAAACTGGTAAGAGACGGTTCATCGAAAAAGATAAGAGGACTGCGGCCAACAGCTGTAATTTGTTTTGCCTGCCAGGCTGCCATGGCCCCGGCCCCTTTGATGATAGGGTCTGCGAGTTCCTGATCATTGATAATAGGCTTGCCTTCCGAGGTTCGGATAGCCTGCCCTAATGTAATCGGGCCGGTAACTTGACCCTTTAGATACTGAGGCCCGAAATCTGGATTAGTTTTCGCGCGGTCTAAGAATGCATAAAAACTTGCTGCCGAATCCACAGGCAAGGCAAAATAATCCAAATCGCCGGCCAGAAAATGTTCATAAAATTCAGTCAGCCCGTCTGCCCGGTTATTTGTTTTGACTGTAAGCTTGCGCTGTTCGAGATTCAGGTTTAGAAAGGGCAGCCGTGCGGCAAATTGCAGAATCATATCCGCCCGGGGGTGGGAATAGACCATCTGGGGCCAATAAGGCAGATTGGGACAGTTTTGGGCGATCCAATCCAGCGTCTCGGAAATATCCAGAAAAGGTACACTTCCGACACCCGTGGCCGCCAGTGCGGGCAAGTCTTTCAAGGGGTAACTCCTTTGTGTTTTTTTAAAATCAGCGACGTTGAAAGCTGATCTTCAGGTAGGGTGGCGATCAGATTATTCCTTGATCCGCTCAATATATTCGCCGGTCCTGGTATCAATTTTAAGTTTATCCCCTTGATTTATAAAAAAGGGGACTTGCACCACAAGTCCTGTTTCCAATGTAGCCGGTTTACTGCCGCCGCTAGCGGTATCACCTTTAACGCCAGGTTCAGTCTGGACTACGGTCAATTCAACAGTGGTCGGCAATTCTAAAGCAGTTGGTCGGCCGTTGAAATATAAAATCGTGAGATTAACATTTTCCTGCAGAAAATTTTTATAATTACTGATTTGTTCTTCAGGTAGGGTTATCTGTTCATAGGTCTCATTGTCCATGAAATGGTATCCTTCTGCATCATGGTAAAGATACTGCATGTTCTTTTCTTCAAGATCGGGTCGGTTGATTTTATCCGAAGGTCTAAAAGTTTCATCCAGAACACGCCCGGTAATCATGTTTTTGAGTTTTGTTCGGATAAATGCGCCTCCTTTGCCGGGCTTAACATGCATGAACTCCACTATATAATAGGGTTCGCCTTTAAATTCAATTTTGAGCCCTCTTCGAAAATCACTAGGTGAATACATTGTTTCCGCACTCCTTGCAATTCAATATTCTTTAAATTCTGGCTTCAATCGCTTCCTGCCTGCGACGGGCGGCCAGCCGTATTTTTTCCAGTTTTTGGATGAGTAACTTCTTGGGTTCTCGTTCTTTGCTTTGAGCAGGCGTTGAGGGTTCAAAGTCCGGAAGCTGCTCATCAGTGCCCAGATATAGCTCGATCATTTTATTTCTGATCCGCTCATTGCCCGGGTCTTGCTCCAGTATTTTTTCATAAATTTCAATGGCCTTATCCACCAGCCCCTGTTCAAGATACAAGCCGGCCAGGGTTTCGGTCGGCACAGGTTCGGTTCTGGCCCCTTGATCTCTAGCCTCTGAATTGAGCTCGAATAGCAGGTATTCCGCATCCTCGGTTTCACTCTCATATAGCGAAAGAGCTTTATATGCCTTTAAAAATTTTAAGGCCTGCGATGTTTCACCGATTATTTCAAATAAACCGGCTAATTCCTTGAAGATTGAGCCTAGGTCTGTTAGACGGCTTGAAAGCCTTTTTAAAATTGTTTTGGCTTGTTCGTCCTGCTTAAGTTTTATCATGGCCTTGGCAGTGAGCAGCGCTGCTTCAAGGTTATCAGGATGTGCGTCAAATACTGTCTTGGCCACAGTCACAGCGGCATCAAGACGTCCCTGAGTTATGTAAGCTCTGGCAAGGTTTAAAAGAGCCGGCGAAGAGGGATCTGTCTCTGCCAGGCGCTCAAGAAATTTGAGCTCAGCGTTGTTCAACGATATGAATTCTTTATTCGAGGAATTCATTATGGACCTTTACTTACTTCAAACATACGATACTGATAAATAAAACATAGAGCGGTAAGTGAGTCAAGTTTGCAGTTCAAGGCTTTTGAGAGTCTACTCCCCCGGTTTTTGACCCGGGATCGTCTTTGAGTTTAAAAATCAGTTCATCCGGCCGCACTAGTCCTAATTTTTTTCGTGCCACTTCTTCGATATAGCGAGGGTCGTTTTTGATTTTATCAATTTGCATCATGAGCTTTCGATTTTGTTCCTCAAGTTCCTCGTTGGCGGATTCAATAATTTTTTGCTCCTGCTTCAAGCGAAGCAGTTGCCGGTAGCCGCGATTGCTGTAAATAAGCGTCAAAGCGAGACCAACAGCTAATGCCAGCAGGATTATGAAGACAGTTCGGGTTTTGTTCAAAAAAGGCATGGCCTATTTTCTCTCAGGTTCGGTCTTCCAGCGGGCGGCGATAACCATTTTTTTTATACCGAGATTACGAAGGATATCAATAATAGATACAATTTTCCCGTGAGGTACATTTTTGTCCGCTGTGAGGATAATTATCGTTGAGGCTAAGTCCTGAGAACCTTTTCTAATAACTTTTCCCAGGTCTTCAATGGGTACTGGGTTGCCGGAAACATAGATATCTCCTGCAGCCGTAACGTTGATGTTGATTTTGGAGGTCGTGGAGACCGGAGTTCCCGGCTTTATTTCCGGTAAGGCAATTTGAATGCCGGGAGCTGTTGTGAAATGAGTGGTAACCATAAAAAACAGGAGAAGCAGGAAGACCACGTCAATCAGAGGTGCGATTTCAATAAGAGGGGTTTCTCGATTCTTGATTTTGAACTGCACAGCTTATTACTCCGGGCCTTTCAGGGACTCCACCAGTTTGATAGACTGTTCCTCCAGATTCAGAATCAGATTATCAGCCTTGCTGGAAACGAAACGATACCCAACCAGCGTTGGAATGGCCACGGTTAGACCTGCCGCTGTGGTAATCAGGGCCTCCGAGATGCCGCCAGCCATGGTTCCGGGGTTGCCGACACCGTAGTAGGCGATGATATTGAATGTTTTGATCATGCCAGAAACAGTGCCCAGAAGTCCTAGAAGAGGGGTGATACTTGCAATGGTTGAGAGAACGGAAAGATATTTCTCGAGTTCAGCCGCTTCCCTTCTTCCGACCTCCTGAACAACTTCTTTGATAACCTGTCGCGGCTGCCCTGATATCTTGAGAGCAGCATGGTAGATTCGAGCTATGGGACTCGGATGACCCTGGCAAAGCATGATGGCATCTGTATATTTGTAACGCATTATCAAGTCGTTCAGGGTTTGTATCAGGTCTTGGGGGAGAACTCGAGTCCGGCGCAGTTTGAAAAGCCTTTCCAGAAAAACACCAAGTGCGAGGACAGAACAGAAGCAGATCGGATACATTAACCATCCGCCCCGAACAATTAGATCTGGTAGGAAGAAGTTCATGAAGTTGCGCCAAAATAATCCAATTAAGGTAATTTTTATCATAAGAAAAAAAGCCGGAAAAGTCAAGTTATTAGCGGTTTTTAAGGCTTAAGCCGGATGATCGCATTACTTTTACGTAGATTGACAGAGCCTTTCATACTGTTCGAGTGTCGTAATCTCAAACATGGGTAACATGAAGGTTAGGTAATTGAGATAGCCT
>CAZVRN010000112.1:0-8870 GCA_964629485.1 uncultured Thermodesulfobacteriota bacterium
TACAAGACGGGGGTCCAGGACATAACGCATCGGGAAGGCCATATCATGCGGCAGGTAGGCGGCCTTGATCATATCCATACCGTAGTTGAACTGGTTCTCAACTTCCATGGAGCAGGCGTCAGCGCATTTTCCGCAAGCAGTGCACTTCTCGTTAACGTAGCGAGGATTCAAACGAATTGTGACTTCGAAATTTCCTTCCTCGCCGGAGATAGTCTCCACTTCAGCCATGGTAAAAAAATGTATTCTGGGATTTTGCTTTATACGGCGAAAATTTATTTCCAGACCGCAATACGGCGGGCATAACTTGGGAAAGTAGTTATGAAGCTGGGCCACCCTGCCTCCAAGGTAGGGGTTTTTTTCCACTATATAAGTGTCATAGCCCGCTTCTCCGGCTTCTATAGCAGCGGTAAGCCCGCTCATGCCACCACCGACCACCAAGATACTTTGGGTCTCCGTGTTTGCCATGTTAATCCTCCTAAGTTAATTGGATATACTGCAACCCCTCCCTTGCTCGGGGCGGAGTTTTTGGCCAATAGATTCTTTTTTGCTTTATCCAGCTATGTTTCCTGGATTTTTAGCTGGTCCGGGCGGAGTTTTTTTGGCGTTGGTAATGTGCGTTGTTTACTCCGGCTATGTTCACCCTTATTAAGGGTTCCGTCCATGTGAAATTTTATACAAAAAGTCATTTGAGAATGCAAACAAAAAATCAGGAACCCTTCAAAAGAGTTTGATTTATACAACGGTGTATTTTGGCCCGCCGCCTCCTTCCGGTGCAGTCCAGGTGATATTTTCATACGGGTCTTTGATGTCGCAGGTCTTGCAATGGACACAGTTTGAAAAATTGAGCTTCATGGTGCGCTTACCCGTCTCCTCGTCTGTTTCCATTTCATAGACATTGGCCGGGCAGAACCTGACGCATGGGTTTTGATATTCTTCCGTGCATTTGCCGTAACAGATATCGAGGTCCAGTATCTTAAGGTGCGCCGGCTGCTGTTCTTCGTGAGTCGCGCCCGAGTAATATACATCGGTTTCCTTGTCAAAGGTTCGATCCCCGTCAAATTTTATGAGGCCTATCTGCTCGTCCGTGGGTGAATTTGTGCCATAGACTTCAGTCACTTTCTTTAAATGAACGAAATCCGGCGTGGTGTCCAGGCGGTCTTTTAATATCCTGCCGCCGAGGATGTACTGAAATCCCGCTCTGATCAAGGCGAGATAAAGTCCGGATTTAAAGAGCTGGTGGAAATTCCTTACTTTTCTCAGTTCCTTGCCGACGTAACTATTATAGACAGCGGTGTCGTACTCCTTGAGCGCGGATTCAGAATAATCTTTTTTCAGAAGGGCTTTAAGGGTTGCCTCGGCCGCCAGCATACCCGACTTCATGGCCACATGTATTCCTTTGAGCTTCTGGCTGATGAAGAGGTTCGCGGAATCGCCGACCAGGAGGCCGCCGTCAAAATAAAGCTTGGGCACAGACCAGTAGCCGCCGACCGGCGCCGATTTAGCCCCGTATTGAGAGAGTTTCCCGTCTTTTAAAATCCCGGCTACCAGGGGATGAAGTTTGAATTTCTGGAATTCCGCGTGCGGATCCAGAAAGGGATCATAGTAATCCAAACCGGTGAGCAGGCCCACTGATACCTGGTTATTTTTCATGCCGTATATGAAGCCTCCGCCGTAGGTGTCGCTTTTCAGCGGATAGCCCAAGGTGTGGTAAACTGTTCCCGGTTTAATCCTGCCTTCCGGGACCTCCCAGACTTCCTTGACGCCTACAACGAAATTCGGAGGATTCTTGCCTTGATCAAGGTTATACTTTTTTATCAGGGTCTTGGTGAGGCTGCCTCTGGAACCTTCCCCGAAAATCGTTACCTTGGCCTTAAGGTCAATACCCGGTTCGTAATTTTCCTTTTTATTTCCGTCCGCGTCAACGCCTTTGTCGCCGGTTCTGACTCCAACTACCTGATTGCCGTCGTATAAAACTTCGGTCCCGGCGAAACCGGGAAAGATGTCCACCCCGCTTTCCTCGACCATCTGGCCCAGCCATTCGGTAAATCTGGAAAGAGAGATGACATAATTACCATGATTTTTCAGTGGTGGAGGTGTAATCGGTGACGCAATTTTACCGCCCTTGGTCATCAGGCAAACCGTCTCACCTTTTACCTCGGCCTCCAGGGGAGCTCCCTTATCTATAAAGTCCGGAACAAGCTCTTTCAAAGCAACCGGATCCATAACGGCTCCGGAAATAGAATGGGCTCCCACATAAGCGCCTTTCTCCAAGACAGCGATCATGATTTCATCGAGTTTCTCGCCTTCACCGCCTTGTTCCACCTTTTCATTGTGTTTTTTCACCAAATTCGCGAGATGTAACGCCCCGCTGAGACAGGCAACGCCCCCACCTACAAACAGAACATCAACCTCCATTACGTCTCTTTCTTCATCCACAGGTTTACCTCCTTATGGAATTTACGAGTTTCATAATTAGAAAATCGCTTTTTACATAGCATATATCTTTCTTGAACTGCAAGCATTTTAGTGAAATATTAAACAGAAATCAGGGCCGGGAAAAAGAAAAACCGGAGGAATAAACAACAGACGCTTTTTTATACCAAGCAATGTATCTGGATGAAATTTTTTCAGGCTTCAAAAAGAGAAATCAAACGTTCGTATAATTTTTTGGAATTTAATACAACATATAAAAATATCCCTTGCGCCGGAAGACGGGAACTTGCAGCTATTCAACGGCTTAATTTTAGGAACCAGAGGTTTTTTCAGCAGATTATTTCTGTAATCTACTATATTATTTACACAGGTTTCAGGTCCTTGACACGATCCGGCCTGTTTTAGTTTACTGAACCGGAATAATTATCCAGCGGAGTTTTTAAGATGGACATTTTCCCGGGCATTTCAATCCTGATTTCATTATCCGCTTTGTTCAGTTATATCAATCATCGCTTCTTGAGGATGCCGACCACTATCGGCCTGATGTTTATGAGCATTCTGCTTTCTTTAGCCCTGATCATATGCGGCAGGCTGGGGTTACAAATCGAGGATCAGGCCCGCGTTTTCGTACAAGGTATAGACTTTAATAAAATCCTGATGGAGGGACTGCTCAGTTTCCTCCTTTTTGCCGGCTCTCTTCACGTCAATATCAATGACCTGCTGGAAAAGAAATGGGAGGTCGGTATTTTCGCCACGGCTGGCACGATATGCTCCACTATTATCATCGGCTCAGCCTCCTGGCTCCTCCTTAAAGTTATGGGCCTCAATGTTCCTCTTGTTTACTGCCTGGTTTTCGGGGCCTTAATTTCCCCCACAGATCCCATTTCCGTGCTGGGGATCCTCAGAAAAGCCAATGCCCCCAAAAGCCTTGAGGCTAAAATCACCGGCGAATCTTTGTTCAATGACGGCATTGGCGTGGTCATCTTCATCGTCCTGCTCGGAATCGCCACCGGCGGGCATGAGGCGACTTTAAACGGGGTCGTGCTGTTTTTCATCGAGGAAGGAGTCGGAGGCATCCTCTACGGGCTCCTTCTGGGCCTTCTGGCCTATTGGATCCTGAAAAGTGTTGACAACTACCAGGTGGAAATACTGGTAACCCTGGCTGTGGCCACAGGCGGGTATGCGCTGGCCCTGGCCATGCATATCTCCGGGCCGCTGGCCATCGTGGTGGCCGGCCTCCTGATCGGCAACCAGGGCCGCAAGTTCGCCATGTCGGACAGAACCAGAGAACATCTCGACATGTTCTGGAAGCTGGTGGATGAAATCCTGAATGCCATGCTTTTCGTCATGATAGGCCTGGAGGTCCTGGTTCTGACCCTGTCAGGCATGTCCGTTTTGGCGGGAATTCTCAGTATTTTTATCGTGCTGGCAGCCAGGTTTATTTCCATCGGGACACCGGTTGGTATCTTGAAGTTTTGGCGGTCATTCAGCCCTCATGCGGTCAAGATCATGACCTGGGGCGGACTGCGCGGCGGAATATCCGTGGCTCTGGCTTTAAGTTTGCCTGCGGGGCCCGAGCGGGAAGTCATTTTAACCATGACCTATGCCGTGGTCGCTTTTTCGATTCTTGTTCAGGGCTTGACGGTTGGGTACTTGGTAAAATATTTAAAACCGGACCGGCCGTCTCTTTCATAGGATTAGCCGAGTTTTGCCTTCAGCATAATGGGCCTTGTGATTCGGGAGATCATCGTGTTAGTAGCAAGTGAAATGACCGGACACATTATGTACTAGCTACACGGGGTTAAAATAACCTTGACATAAGCTTTTGAATTGTTAAAATACCGGGTCAGATTAATAGTATCTTAATTGTAACTACACAGAACAACTTAAAAAACTCAATTCTAGCGCTCAGATTCAGTACCGTTTTCTTCACGGAATCCCAAGTTGGGGTAATAAATAGAATCTTAATAGAGCGATGGGCTTGAAGTTCAAAAAAAGAGCCGTTGAGGAAGTATTTAGATGGAAAATTCCACGGATAAGTCTAAACCTGTATTGCAAGTAGAGGGGTTAAACGTCCAATTTAAAACACGGGATGGGATCGTGAGCGCCGTGCGTAATGTCTCATTTAATCTTTTTCCAAGTGAAAAACTGGGCGTTGTGGGTGAAAGCGGCTGTGGCAAGTCTGTGACCGCCCTCTCGCTTCTCCGGTTGATCCAGTGCCCGCCCGGGCACATAGAGGCGAACCGGATTACTTTTAACGGAATGGATTTGCTTCATTCTTCTGAAAGAGAGATGAGAAAAATTCGGGGCAACCATATATCCATGATCTTCCAGGACCCCATGACCTCCCTGAACCCGGTTCTGACCATAGGCAAGCAAATGGGTGAAGTCATGGAACTGCACCTGGGACTGAGAGGGAGGGATTTGAGAGACCGCTGTGTTGAATTGCTCGATATGGTCGGAATTTCCGCCCCGGAGATGAGATTGAAATCCTATCCGCACCAGCTTAGCGGCGGGATGAGGCAGAGAGTAATGATCGCCATGGCAATCTCCTGCCATCCCAGCATCCTCCTGGCTGATGAACCAACCACGGCCTTGGACGTAACTATTCAGGATCAAATCCTGAGGCTGATTCTCTCACTGGCCGAAGATCTTAATATGGCCACGATCCTGATCACTCATAATTTCGGCGCTGTGGCGGGAACAACGGACCGTATCATTGTTATGTACGCCGGAGAAATTGTTGAAATGGCCTCCACTATGGAGCTTTTTCATAATCCCCTTCATCCGTACACCATAGGGCTGCTTCACTCCATCCCGAAAGTCTATGAGGAGGAACAGTCCAGGCTCTTTTCGATTAAAGGCAGGCTCCCTAACCCTGTGAACCTTCCTAAGGGTTGCAGTTATGCACCAAGGTGTGAATACGCCTTTGATACCTGTGTAAAATTAAGCCCCGTGCTTGAGGAAAGAGAAACCGATCATTATGTTTCATGCTGGAAGGTTCTGTAATGACAGTAAAAAATGACATTATTCTAACAGTTGAAGGTTTGAAGGTACATTTTCCCATTAAAGTGGGTTTATTGCCCGGGAAAAGACAGTTGATCATCAAGGCTGTGGACGGCGTCAGTTTCGAGCTCAAGCGGGGGGAAACTCTCGGGTTGGTCGGCGAAAGCGGATGCGGAAAATCCACCACGGCAAAGGGCGTGCTCCAGCTCTACAGGCCGACCGCGGGACAGGTTTTTTTCCGGAACCAGGACCTCGTTAAGATCAAAGGCGAAACCCTGCGGAAAACCCGGCGGCATATGCAGATGATATTTCAGGACCCTTATGCCTGTTTGAATCCCCGCATGATGGTCCAAAAGATTATCGAAGAACCCATGTGGGTGCATGGAATTTACAAAAGCCAAAAGGAAAGAAAAGAGAGAGCCCTGGAAATGATGGCCCTGGTGGGGTTGAGCCCTTTGTACGCCAATCGGTACCCTCACGAATTCAGCGGCGGACAGAGACAGCGCATCGGTATTGCCCGCGCACTGGCGGTTCGTCCGGAATTCATCGTTTGCGATGAACCGGTATCCGCCCTGGACGTTTCCATCCAGGCGCAGATCATCAACCTCCTGGAGGACCTGCGCGAGAAGTTCAATCTCTCCTACCTCTTCATCTCCCACGATCTCTCCGTCGTCAAGCACATCAGCCACCGTGTGGCGGTCATGTACCTGGGGGAAGTTGTGGAGTTCGCGGACAAAAAAGAACTGTATGTCAACCCGGTCCATCCATATACCCAGGCCTTGCTTTCCGCTCTGCCCATTCCGGACCCTGCCTTGGAGGCTAAAAGAACCGCAATCGCCTTGACGGGTGAAATTCCCAGTCCTATATTTCCACCTTCCGGGTGCAAATTTCATCCCCGGTGCTCAAGAAGCGACAAGCTCTGCGCCGAGGAGCAGCCGCAATTTTTAGAAATTTCGACCGGACATTTTGTCGCCTGCCATCATCAGTGAGGAGATGGGCACATGGATATTTCATGGGATAAGATCAAAACAGAAGCTGTTAATTATCTTCAGGATTACATCCGCATCGCCACGGTCAATCCCCCGGGCCGGGAGAAGCCGGCCGCGGATTTCCTGGGCGCGATCCTCAAGGGAGAAGGTCTTGAGATCGAAACGTATGCCGCTGAGCCTGAAAGGCCCAACATCATCTGCCGGCTGAAGGGAGATGGGTCAAGGCAGGGCTTGATTTTGCTTCATCATATGGACGTGGTGCCAGTGGAGCCGGAAAAGTGGAGTGTTGATCCCTTTGGCGGTGAAATAAAAGATGGTTTTCTCTGGGGACGAGGCACGCTTGATATGAAAGGGCTCGGCATCCTGGAACTGATGGCCTTTCTCCTGGTTAAGCGGCTTTCATTGCCTTTAAAAAGGGACCTTATTTATATGGCCGTGGCAGATGAAGAGACCGGAGGCGAATCAGGGGCCGTCTGGCTGATCGAAAATCACCCTGACAGGTGCGGCGCTGAATACCTGCTCAACGAAGGCGGTACGGGCTGGAAAACCGACGCTTTGTCAGGTTTTTTTTGCGGTATTGGTGAAAAGGGCCCACTCTGGCTGCGGCTTTGGGTGGAAGGCCCGGCCGGGCACGGTTCTGTCCCTCTTGATGGCAATGCCTGCGTACGTCTGGTGAATGCGCTGAAGCGTATTGCGGACCATGAACAGCCTTTTCAAATTGTTCCTGAGATGCGGGCTTCCCTGGCCAAGGTCGGCCTCGGTCCTCAAGTTAGTCCCGAAGACCTGTCCGGTCACGAAATGCTGGCCTCACCGTCCATGGCGGCCATGTTTCATAACACTGTCAGTCTGACCGGGCTTACGGCCGGGCAAAAAGTAAATGTTATTCCCTCAATGGCCGAGGCCACGATTGACTGCCGTTTGCTGCCCGGCGTGGATGAGGCAGACTTTATCACGGAACTGAAACGGATCATAGCGGATGATAATGTGCGGATAGAAGTGATTCAGGGATTTCAGGCCTCCAGTTCTCCCCCTGACACGGAGATGTACCAGGCCCTTGAAGAGGCTTTGAACGAGAGCTACCCGGGCGTTCCGGTTTTCCCCGTCATTTCTCCGGGATTTACTGATTCACGCTGCTTCAGAAAGATTGGGTGTCATTGCTACGGGCTCTATCCGATCCTGGTTGATCGCGATATCCTTTCCACTACTCACGGGCATGATGAACGCCTGCCCCTGGACGGTCTTGAAAAAGGGATAAAGGTTATCTTTGATATGATCAGGCGGCTTAATGACGTATAAAGTAGGGGCGACCGGCCGGTCGCCCTTTGTTTTAAAGGACGAAGTTTTTAAGAGGTCTTCGCTTTGATTTTGGAACCGGAAGCATAACTATGGCCATCAAGGCGAGAATATAGGAGACCAGGAAGGCGACAAAAACGTGCTGGTAGCCGCTGAACGGGTAGCCCCCCGAAGGAAGACGGCCCGCTTTGTCCAAGAGGAAACCGGTAAAGGGCTGGTAAAGGGCTGTGGCCAGAAAAGCGGCCGGGTTCATCAGGCCGACAGCGGTGCCCGTAAGCCAGGGCGGGAATAATTCCTTGATAATGGTCATGTAAAGGGGCAGGGCTCCTCCCCCGAATACCCCCATAATCAGAAACAGCGTAATGATAATTCCCGGAAACGCTCCCGGTTTAAGGTTAAGCAGTATGATCCAGGAAACAACGCTCAAGCTCAACGATGACAGGAGAACCGGTTTGCGGCTGAGCCCGAGCTTATCAGTCAAAAATCCAAACATCGGCGCCCCGATGACAAAACCAAAGGGGATCAGCATGAGCAGGCTGCCGGCCTTAATCCGGCTGAAATCATGAACATCCATGAGATAGGGTACGGCCCATAAACCCTGGAAGCACAATCCCGCTCCGCCGGAGAAAAAACCGGAAATGGTGATCATCCAGAAACCTGGTTTGCTCAGCACAAATCTCAGGCGTTTCAGGGTGCCGATGTTTTCGGAAAGACCGTCCTCGACCGCATGTTCTTCAACAGCGGGTTCTTCGACCGGAGGCCAGCCCTTGTCCTGGGGCCTGTCCCGCACGACAGCCCAGCAAATCAGGGCCAGAACCAGGGAAAGAAGGCCCAGCGCCACGAAAGAGAGGCGCCAGCCGAGAAGAAGGACTAAATAGGTCAAAGGGAGAGCGGCAGCCAGGTTTCCCAGGCTTCCAATGGCCAGGAATATGCCGGTCAAGCTCGCGAATTCGTTGACGCGGTACCATCTTGAGAAAATTTTTAACGTCGGAATGAACACCCCGCCCACGCCGGCGCCGATCAGGGCCCGCCCCAGTATGGCCGTCAAGCCGTTGGGCGCCATTCCGAAGATCAGGCCCCCCAGGCAAGCCAAGGATGTAAAGATGGTGATTACTCGCTTGGGCCCGATGGTGTCGGAGAGCACGCCAA
>CAZVRN010000113.1:0-8860 GCA_964629485.1 uncultured Thermodesulfobacteriota bacterium
TATCTCAAAATCAGCGTTTTGGCCTAAATCGCGGAGAAAGAAAATTTAACCCGCAGGAATATTAATAATATTTCAAGGACTTAAATCTTGGTACGACAATGAGTTAGGGTAAACAAACTTTTTTGAGACGGCTTCTAATTAAAAGCGGTAAGACAGTCTGTCGGCACTGTCACCCTCCTTCTCAGTCGGCAATCCTGGTAATTACAAACTCAACAAGGCTGTCAACAATCCCTTTTTCTTTAAAGGCTTCGGGTTCGGTCAGAAATCTTGATTGAACACCATCAATGTAAGACATCAGGACCAGGGAAGCTAACTCGGGGTTTATATCAGAACGAATCTCTCCCTTTCTAATTCCGTCTTTGATTAAATCTCTTATTACAGTCCTGAGCCAGTGGCTAGCTTCGGGAATGCTTATTAAACGCTTTTGGATCTGTTCCTGCTGTTTTTGCAGCATTTGCCACTGCTTTTTTTTCTCTTCTGTAAATTCCATTTTGAGTGAATAAAGCACCACGCCCGCGTAGTACTTCTCGTCCTTCAAGATGGAAATCAGGGGCTCTCTTATCAGTTTGCGAATTTTATTCAAAGGGGATCCCTTGGATTCGATAATAGCCAGAATACGTTCAGAGTAATCTTTAAACCCCGCGTTTAACAAGCTAATGAAGAGTTTATATTTATCACCATAATGCCAGTAGATAGCCCCGCGGGTAACTCCCGCTCTTTTGGCCACTTCCTTCAGACGCGCTTTGGAATATCCGTCTTTGATAAAGACTTCAAACGCCGCTTTAAGTATTTTATTTTTGGTGATTTCCGCTTCCTCTTTCGTTCTTTTCATAACAGAATCCCTTAGTATCACCGCATTATAGGATAGACATCGGCTGGATTACGATCCGATTGGGTGCTTTCGCTTTTTCAGTTGTTTCATCAAGAATCGAAATGTCGGCTGACGGTCTTTGCTGCTCAGCCGGTTGAATTTGCAATCTTCTGGACGGTACTTAATTCTTCGTGGCCGGCGGCCGCCGGGTTCCGAATGTTTCGGCCGGCGGCCGCTGCTTAAGGCTTATTTTTTTAATACGAAGACATTAGCTCCGCCGACCCCGACGTTGTGGGTCACGCCGTATTCAAAGTCGCCCGGGACCTGCCGCGGCCCGGCTTCGCCCCTGAGCTGATAAACAATCTCGGCTATCTGGGCAATGCCCGTGGCACCCATGGGGTGCCCCCGACTTTCGAGGCCGCCATCAGTGTTGACCGGGTGTTCCCCGTCAATATCCGCCTTGCCGTCCCAAACATACTGCGCCCCCTCGCCGGGACCGCAGAACCCAAGCTCCTCAATCGCGAAAACCTCACCCGGGGCAAAAGCATCATGAACCTGCGCCACCTTGATGTCTTCGGGGCCCACACCGGCCAGTTCGTAAGCCTCCCGCGCCAGGCGGGCCACAAAACCCTCGGCCACGTCACCCCCCACTCCATGAGGATTATACTCCGGCGTGCCGCTGGACCAGCCTGCTATCGTAATCGGCTTGCCCTTGAAACGGTCCGCCACCTCCTTGGCGCAAAGCACCGCGGCCGTGGCTCCGTCCGTGCTGGGCGAACACATGTAAAGCGTGATCGGATCCGCGATCATGCGGCCGTTCATGACCTCCTCAAGCGTCATTGACTGCTGGTACTGCGCCATCGGATTCATGGTCGCGTTATTGTGGTTTTTAACTGAAACCTGGGCGAACTGCTCCGGCGTGGAACCATAGTCCGCCATGTGACGCCTGGCGCGCATGGCATACTCGGCAGGCATCAGATACATCCCCATCAAATACGAGTAAGGCGCGCCTGAACCGCCGGCCCCCGCCGTCACCAGACCGCGCCGCATCTTCTCCACTCCTGTGCACAGCACCACGTCGTAAAGACCGGACCCGATGGCCCAGGTGGCGATCCGAACCGCGGTCGAAGAGCTGGCGCAGGCCTTCTCCACGTTGTCAATTAATATCCCGGTCTGGCCCACCTCGCCGAATACATACTGACCTGTGCCGGTAACGTTCTGAACCCGGCCGCTGAACCCGGCCTCAATATCCCGGAAGTCAGCACCGGCGTCCTCGAGTGCGGCCTGAATGGCCACCCGGCCCAATTCTCCCACACTCTTGTCCGGCCAGCGACCGAACTTGTGAAAACCAACGCCGACAATACAGACTTCTCTCATCTTTTTCCAAGCTTCTAAATTAGGCACAATCTCCCTCCTTCAAGGAAACAAACTCTCACATTATTTCTTCACAGCCCTGAACTTGTAAGCAAGCTGATCATTGCCTTCTTCGTCTTGGCTGACCTTCTCGAAATAAACCTCCATTTCCTGGCCTACCTCGAGGTCCTCCCAGCCCTCGGTCACCGTGGTGTGAACCTGGCAACCTTCTTCCATGGTGATAATGGCGATACCGTAGGGAACCTTGACCAAAGCCCCTGGCAACTGCTGCCTGGCAATGGTGTAAGTATAAACTTTGCCTCGACCCTTCAAAGGGGCTTCCTCCAGCGATTCCTTGCCGCAATTTAAACAGATGGCCCGCATCGGATAAAAGTACGTCCCGCACTCCTTGCACCTGGACGCGGTCAAATAGGGTTGCTCATCAGGGTTATCAGGAATCCTGAATAATCCCGGCTTCAAAGGTACTCGTTTCTTTTCACTCATCACTACACTCCATGTCTTTTAAAAATCATAACCTCGCGTTATAAAACACTTCGCCCCATCAAGGGCTTTATCCTTCTGACGTCTCTATTTCTTCAAGTATGGCCGCCAGCTTTTCCCGATCCTGACCTACAGAAACATACATCCGCATGATGTTTATGGCGTCTTCGCTACGAATCGATTCAAAGAAAAGCTTGCGCTCGAGTATCAAACCCTCCGGCAGGGTCATGTTAGATCCTTCATAAATGGCTTTTTTGATGATCGAAACGGCCAGCGGAGGCTTTGCGGCCAGCGCCTGGGCAAAAGCCATGACCGTCGGTTCAAGCTCTTCCGGGTCGCAGGCCTTGGTGACCAGGCCGAGCCGCTCGGCTTCATCCGCGTAAATCCTTCGCCCGGTCAGGCAGAGTTCCAAAGCCCTGGCAACTCCCAGCAGCCGCGCCAGACGCTGTGTGCCTCCGCCGCCCGGCGGAAAACCGGCATGTACCTCGGGTTGGCCCATGAAGGCGTCGCGTGAAATAAAACGAAAATCACAGCCCAGAGCCAGTTCGCAGCCGCCGCCCTCAACCGGTCCGTTTATGGCGCAAATGATCGGCTTTGAAGTCTGATCTCCTATTCCGCGCGGGGGCGGTAGCGCGGAAAGCTGCTGGGCCACCTCTTCCTCTGATGCCTTCTGCAGGTTTTCCGCCCAGTCCAGAATCGCTGATACGTCGAAATGCTGGATGAACATGCCTGGCGTTGCGCTGGTAATGATCCCCACGCGCAGCTCAGGATCTCGGTCAAACTCCTCCACAAGCTGTACCAGTTCCATTCCTGTTTCGATGGTCGCAAGATTTCTCGGAGGATTGGAAAACTTCCAAGTTATAATCGGACCTTCCTTTTCCACTTGGTAAAAATGCGGCTCAATGGCCATGGTTCACTTCCTTTCTTTTTGTTAAATTTTTCTGGAGATTTCGTTGGCGCTCCAGACAGCTTTGACTATGTTTCCCGCTGCCGAACAGTCACCTATTTTATAAACCTCTATTCCTTCAGACTCAAGAGTCTCAAAAAGACCGTAGTTTTTTCCCCTGCCCCTGGAGATGATAAGCGTATCGTATGGAAGCACGCTCTTTTTCCCGTGTTTGTCCGTAATAACTATTCCCTCGGCAGTGATATCCTCGACATGGATATGAAAAAAAACCTCCGGGTTATTAAGCCTTATTGCTTCGGGATTTTCCCGAACCACGTTGATATCCGTGAGTTTTCTCAGGATCCACCACCGGCGGGTGTTTGAGGCGTGGCTGGCCAGGGCTTTTTCACCGGCTTCACCTATCAAGGCCACCTCCCTGCCTTCTTCAGCCAGGGAAATGGCCAGTTCCGCGCCGTACATCAGGCCCCAAACCACGACCCGCTTGCCAATACCGTTTCTGTTTTTTAAAGCCTTGATATGATCCATCACTCCCGGTTTGTTCCGGGCTACTTCTGGTATCCTTAATGAGGCCCCGGCGGCCAGCAGGACCACGTCCGGCTTCAACGCTTTAACCTCGGCCGGACCGGCTTCCACGCAAACCCTTACGTCAACGTTCAGTTTTCTCATTTGCGTGCCAAGGTACTCCACGAAATTCCCGAATTCAGCCGTCAGAGGGTCAAGCGCCAGGGCAGCTACGGTCCCGCCGAGCCTGGGGCTTTTTTCCATCAATGTGACCCGGTGGCCCCTGAGGGAGCATACCCTTGCCGCCTCCATCCCGGCGACGCCCCCGCCTATGATCAGGATTTTCTTCGGCGAGGAGGCGGGAGTTAAAGGAGTTGACTGCGGGGAGATATCATAGTTAATCGAACAGGGTGTTCCGCAGCCTTCAAGGCATCCAATGCATTTCCTGACGTCTTCCGGCCGACCTTCATAGTACTTTTTGGGGGTTTCCGGGTCCGAAGTGAGTTGTCTCCCCATGTAAATAATGTCGGCCCGTTCTTCCCTGAGGAATTTTTCAGCCATGTCCAGGTCAACAACCCGGCCCACGCCGATTACCGGAAGCTTGGTAGCCTTTTTCACGGCCGCGGCGTGTTCAATGTAACAGCCCCGGGCATAATACATCGGAATTGTAATTCCTTCGGGTGAGTGTAAAATGGATCCCTGGGATACATCCAGACAATCCACTCCCGCCTCTTCCAGGGCCGGAACAATGATATTTACGGTGTCTTCCAGGGTGATACCCCTTTTCCCAAGGAGCTCGTTGGCGCTTATCCGGGCAAAAAGCGGATAATCCTTTCCAACCGCCTCCCTCATTTTTTTAATCGTTTCAGTCGGGAAAAGAAGCCTGTTTGCCCAGCTTCCGCCATAATTATCCTTGCGGCGGTTATAAAACGGGGAGATGAATGAGCAGTAGAGGGTCGCGCCGCCGTGAGCGCAATGCAGTTCCACACAATCCACCCCCGCGTTTTTCAAGGCCAGGGCCGCCGAGGCAAAAGCATTTTCGTACTGCTCTATCTCCTCAATTGTAAATTGAACCACCTCTTTTACTTCAGGGTTGGGTGAAATATCACCAGTCATCACCTGAAAAATAGAATCTTTGGGGTGACGCTCATCGGGATATGGCATAAGTGACGGGCCTGTTCCGCCCATGGGCCCGCCGGCCCCGATCTGAACTCCCAGCTTTGCGCCGTGTTTATGGACCGCCTCGGCTACCTTTGCGAAACGTTCCTCCCCGCCGGGCATCAAAGGATGGACAGGTAAAAATGTCCCGGTCATTACTAATCCGGTGCCTCCTTTTGCCCTTTCTTCAAACCATTTTGCAGTAAGATCGTTCGGGCTCCAGTCCTCCGCCCTCGGCATGTTCAACAAAGGCGCAAAGCCGATCCTGTTCTTCAGTTTCATCCCGTTGATCTCGATAGGTTCAAAAACTTTATCCCATTTGTTCATTTGGCCTCTCCTTCCCCGGCGATTAAAAATTCAAATTCTATATTCGTCAGTTCTTTGGGGCGGCCTGTTCGAGTCGCCTCAAGACGCTGACCTCAAGAAATCAAGGGTTGCCTTTTAGTTCTTTGCGGCTCCGTGTACTTTGTCTGTTCCTCCTTAATAATCCGGATCAATGTTATTGCAGCGGGTAAATAAGCCTTTTCAGCTCCTCTTCCGGACACGTGATTTTAGCGGATTTTGATGCGAGATCGTCAAATTTACATACATAATGATTGTATGAAAAAAATCACACTTTTACTCTCTTTTGTCAAGATTAAAATTTTTTGTGTAACTTGTGTCACTAGAGATTATCTCAAACTTAGTGTTCTGGACCAAATCGCGGAGAAAAAATTAAACCTTCGAAATATTGTTAATTTTTCTGCCTTCCGCGATTTTAATAAAATTGCTGGTTCTTAGGAGCTCTGGGCAACAGTATTTTCAGAGGCCCTTGATCCGGGCGAGAGGACGATGGCAGATAACTGCATTGAGGTTACTGTTCACGGAGGTTTGATCATGACGGCCTTGCCGGAATAGGGGCGTGTATGGAGATATCGTTAATCAATATCCGCGAATTGGCCCGGATGTTTATCTTATTAACACACAACTTATTTAATAAGTTGACAAATTTAATTTTTACGATATATAAAAGGAAATTTTTGTTAACGAGCGGTCCGAGGATGAAGCAGCGGATTTACATTCACTCATATATGCTTAATTAAATAAGGAGTTAAATTATTAATTTTTATACTCTCAAACTGCTCGAATAATTAAATAAAGTTGGGGAAGGTAACATAGATGAACAAAAGTAATGGAACGAACGCCCGCAAGGGTTCATTGAATCCAACATCTAAGCTTACCGAAGAACAAGTGCTCGCCATTCGCAAAAAGTACAGTGAAGGCGGAGCCTCACACCGCGCACTGGCCAGTGAATTTGGAGTTGGAAAGGCTACGATTACCAGAATATTAACAGGTAAAAACTGGGGATGGCTGATGCCGCCTAAGGAAGAACAGGGCGGGAACGGAACAGCCGGCCCTGTCCAAACGTTGGACCCTGAAGTGTGGCTGGCAAATAATAAGACCTTCTTTTGTGAGTCGCTGAAAGCAAGAATTACGGTTGAAACATGCCTCAGAAACCGAAAAATGGCCGAGGCCGCCAATCATTCTTCCCGAAAATCAGGCGTACTTGGTCACCCAGTGTATGAAAGCGCGGCAAAGGATCGTCTTCATCACTGTGGTTCTTGTCCTCACGCTCCTTGCACAGCCAGTGAAAGGCCTCAAAAACACAGCCGAAATGTCCTTCAGAAGGATCTGAGGTACAGTAAAAAGAGTTTTTTCGGTAAGGAGAGATCTCTTACGAATCAGTAATTTTGTTGAATCACGGAAGACGAAAATTTAACCTCTAAGAATATTATTAATATTTCGAGGACTTATAAATTTGAGTCTGGCAATGGGTTCGCCTAAATGACGAAGTTCTTAAGAGGTTTTTTATTAGGGCGTTCTTAAATTTGCCTCTTATTTTGGAACTTTATGTTGAAAGCCTTCTGCTACTGTCAGCAGACAACAGACGGGCGGCAGGCTTATGACTTGGTATTTTTTTATATTGCTGTATTCAAAATTCCTGGGTTGAGAAGCTGGGCCGTTCAGTTCAAATCCTCATCTTCTTCGGGTTGTTTTGAAATGATTGGATACAGGAGGGGGGCCTTGCCTCTTGCTTTTTCAATATAGCACCATAAAATATCCTCGCTCTCCAAAGCTTCTTGGTTATGAGTGAAGCTCAGGGCCAGCGTTCGGTCTTGGCCCATGTATTTATGCCCCACGATTTTGGCTCCGACCAGAGCGATATATCCCCGTAAAACCGTTTCCGGATCGCTTAAAAGATTAACTAATTCTTCCATTTTTTTCTCCGTGTCAAATGAGTTCGGCTGCCGCACCGGGAGTCTCAGATTTTTGTTGAATTAGGGCAGTCAGAAACGCTTGGCCATATAAAGGTAATTATCCGCCCGCCAGAACACGGAACTCACGTGGAGTAGTACTTTTTCTGAATACGAAGACGCCTTATGGCCTGCCTTGCCGCCCGGCAAACATATGGATTTGTATCATTAAGTATCTGGCGCAAATGTCTAATTGATTCCACTTGTCCGAGATGTCCCAAAGCCGTGGCGGCTTCTTTTCGGACTCGGGCTTCCTTATCTATAAGACCGGCACATATGACTTCCGCCGCGAGAGCCCCTCCCAGGTCCTCCAGCGCTTCTATAACGCTTAATCGCACGCTCATAACCTCGTCTGTCATGAGCTGTTTAAGGTGTAAGATCGCTCTCGGACCCCTGGAAGCTGACAAGGCGTGAATGACCTCGATTCGAATTTTCCAGGAAGGATCTTGAAGCAGACCGACTAGCCTTCTTTCCGGGGGCCAGCACCCCATTTCGTTCAAGGCCAGCAAAACAAAATATCGGACACGCTCTTTGGTATGGGTCAGGTAGGCTTGCAAATAAGCAGCGGCTTGAGAGCCATAACAAACTAAAAGATCTTTGATGGCAAAGCATGTTTCCGGGTCGCCCTTGGCAAGCGCTTCTATTAATAACGGGATATGCCTGAGCCCGGCCTTTCGATTCATCAGCATGGCGCTTCTATGGTTTCTGCGATGCGGGTTGAACCAGCGGCTCAAAGAAGCTGGTCCCGGAAACCCGTTAAAAGGCAGAACCTTGAGGTCATATATCATTCGTTGGGCGGGGTCAGACAAGGTTGCGTATGCTTCATTAAGCTCCCGCATCCGGTCCCCTTTACCTCCATTTATATCCGGGTGATGCCGCAGGGCCTGAATCCGGTAAGCTTTGGCTATGTCGGTAGGCGTGGCATTTTTAGCAACCCCCAACAACTGATAGTAATCCTTCATCATCATCAACTCCGGCAAAAGCAACTGATGGTGTTTTTTAGTGAACTTATAACAACCCGATGTCTTTTGCAAGACCAGAGTCGAAAGACCGGTGAGAGCTATAAAAAATTGTTTGACAGGGACCCCGGAAGAACTGGCACTTTTGTTGAAATAACGAAAGGCGGGAAATTACCCCTCAGTAATATTAACAATATTTCGAGTATTCATATTTGAGCCTGGCAATGAATTCGGTTAATGGACGTAGTCCTTAAAATGTTTCATGTTTTATTCAGGCTTTCACCCTTACATGTTCAGATATATCTTGCGGAAATGAAGTCCATAAACCGCATGTGTAATGGCCTCCGAAAGAAGCCTGGGCTGATGCCGTAAGGTA
>CAZVRN010000114.1:0-2208 GCA_964629485.1 uncultured Thermodesulfobacteriota bacterium
AAGCTGATGATTTTGGTGATAAATTGGGCAATTCGGTTTCCACGGCTGGTGACGTTAACGGCGATGGCTATAGCGATATTATTATCGGGGCGCCTGGTTATACCAACACGGAAAGCCAGGAGGGAGCATCATATTTGCTTTACGGCCATCCTTCAGGGTTGGCTTGGTCACCTGGCTTGATCCTTAGCGGTACACAGAGCGGGGAAGAACTCGGCGCTTCGGTTGCTTACGCTGGTGATGTCAACGGTGATGGGTACAGCGATATCATAGTCGGGGCGCAATACTATGACGGAGGTTTGACCGATGAAGGACGCGCTCTGGTTTATTACGGCTCACCAACCGGCCCCTCTACCACTCCGGATTGGGTTGTTGAGAGCAACTGGGCTAACGCCTGGTTCGGGTATGCGGTGAACACCGCGGGGGACGTGAATGGTGACGGCTATAGTGATGTCATCGTTGGAGCTTATCACTGGGCTAACCCGGACTCCTATGAAGGGGCGGCTTTCGTGTATTTGGGCTCCGCATCAGGTTTATCCACCACACCTGACTGGCAAGCAGAAGGAAATCAGCCCAATGCTTATTATGGTATTTCGGTCGGCACGGCCGGGGATGTGAATGGTGACGGATTCAGCGATATTATAGTCGGTGCGCAAGGTTATACAAACGGTGAATCATCTGAAGGAATGGCCTTTGTCTATCACGGTTCTGAGGCCGGCTTGTCAACTACACCTGATTGGACTGCGGAAAGTAATCTGTCAAATGCCTATTTTGGGAGCTTTGTGTCAACGGCTGGAGATGTTAATGGTGATGGGTTCAGCGATGTGATTGTGGGAGCAATCGCCTATAATACCGAAGGCCGCGCCTATGTTTATTACGGCTCATCAGGAGGCTTATCCACAGTTCCTAATTGGACTGCCGACGGAGAAGGCAGCCCGGGGCCTTATGATCGTTTTGGCTGGTCTGCAACAACGGCCGGGGATGTAAATGGAGACGGGTTCAGCGATGTTATCGTGGGAGCGCCTTATTATAACAACAGTACTGGCAAGGTCTATGTCTTTCATGGTTCTGGAGCAGGTCTCTCAACAACTGCTGATTGGAGCTGTAGTTATACACAGGCCGATACCCTTGTGGGATATTCCGTTTCCACGGCTGGAGATGTGAATGGAGATGGCTATAGCGATGTGATTGTGGGAGCGTCGGGTTTGGATGGTGAGGGGACCGATGAAGGTGGTGCTTTTGTATTTCATGGCTCTGCCACAGGACTTTCCGGTGCGCCAAGCGCCTCGATATTTGATGCGGATTGGAATGATGGCGGCTATCAGAGTAATGCCGGCTATGGCAATTCAGTATCTACCGCCGGTGATGTAAATGGTGACGGTTATAGTGATATTATTATCGGCTCTAAAGATTTTGTTGTTACCACCCTTGATGAAGGCCGAGCATATCTTTACTATGGCAATGAAAGTATCGGCCTGGCCAAAGTACCGAGGCAGCTTCGACAGGACGGGTCCACTCCAATTGATTATTTAGGTGTTTCCGATTCCATTAATTCATTTAAAATTTCAGCATTAGGCCGGTCACCCATGGGCAGGAGCCAGGTTGCGCTTGAGTGGGAAGTCAAGCCCCTTGGCACGAGTTTTGACGGATCTGGTACTTCAATGAGTGCAGCGTACCAGGATTCAGGTATCTCAGGTTATTCATTTACAGAAGATGCGACCGGGTTAGCCAGCTATACCCCTTATCACTGGCGTGCCCGTTTCAGATATCCCGCAGGCAATCCCATGGGCCAGCTTGCGGGTCCCTGGTTCAGTCCTTTTTCCAATGGCTGGCAGGAAGCAGACCTCAGAACAAATTATTACACATTGAATGTGAATATAACACCGGTGGGGGGAGGCGAAATCATTAGTTCGGATGGAGGCATTAACTGCCCTGGTGACTGTGCCGAGAATTATGCCGCTGGCACCAGTGTCACACTCACCGCTCAAAACCCCGCCGTTGGTTATGAATTCAACCAGTGGACAGGAGATTTAATCAGTTCGACTAACCCTGATGTCATCACTATTAATGCGGATAAGACTGTAACAGCCGCATTCAGTTTGATCCAATACACCATCACGGCTACGGCCGGGACCGGCGGCAGCATCTCTCCGTCAGGCGGCGTGTCAGTGAGTTACGGTTCTGACCAGTCTTTTACCATCACCCCGGCCA
>CAZVRN010000114.1:2308-8802 GCA_964629485.1 uncultured Thermodesulfobacteriota bacterium
TTTCAGTCGGTGCTGTCAGCAGCTACACCTTTACCAATGTCACGGCCGATCACACCATCACGGCCACGTTCGCCCTCATCACTTACACCATCACGGCCACGGCCGGGACCGGCGGCAGCATTTCGCCTGCGGGCGGCGTGTCAGTGAGTTACGGTTCTGACCAGTCTTTTACCATCACCCCGGCCACGGGCTATTACATCGCGGACGTTCAGGCGGACGGAGTTTCAGTCGGTGCTGTCAGCAGCTACACCTTTACCAATGTCACGGCCGATCACACAGTGGCAGCGTTTTTTGCTGAAGTTGTCCCAGCGGTTTTCAATATTACATTGCCTCCCGGTACGACCGTAGCTGATTACCGAATTGTTTCTGTACCATTAATGCCTGCCAATCCTGATCCTACGGTATTTATCGGTAGTCAAATAGGAACTTATGACACGACCGTAATGCGTATCGCCTCGTTTGATGAAGATTCGCAGACTTTCCTTGAGTATCCCTTTAGTGAGTTTGACAACTATGCCGGTCCCGGCGATGCGGCTTGGTTCCTATTTAGGAACGGTAAAACCTTGGTCATCAACGGAAATGAAACACCGTTAACATCGGGGCCTTTGGGAGAAAATGGGTATTATAAACCGATCACAACGGGTTGGAATATGATCGGAAATCCATTTACCTTTGATATCAGTGTAAATTCGATTCTGATTCAAGAAGGTTCAACAGTGGTGAACCTTCCGCAGACGGATAATAATATCACCCAGCCGGTTTTTTGGATTTGGTCAGGCGGTGAGTATGTTCCTGCCACCATTTTACCTGCTGGTGTGGGGGGATGGTTATTAAAGTTTTCTTCCGGTGATGCTCAAGTCTTTTTTCCAGCCGTGCCAGCTACGCGTTCTGATGATCGTTTTGAGCCGGTTGATACGAAGGGTCTCGACCGACCGCCTGCTCCTCCAGGGTTTTTTAGCGGTTCTGCACCCACTACTGCAAATAAAGGCGGCGGGTGCTTTATCCAGAGCATTGGCGGTTTAACGCTAATTGGTTCTCGGATTATTGGATTGGTCTTGATCGCTTTATTTATAACAGCGGTTGCGGTGATTCGGCGAGTCCACTGAAGCGTAGATAAGGCGTAATGAGACCTCTTAAGAACCAGTAATTTTGTTGAAATCGCGGAGCCTGACAATGAGTTCGGCTAAAGGACGAAGTTTTTAAGAGATCTCGTAATATTTATATGGGGGCAATACCAATACAGCCCCCTTTTTAATATTATTCCAAAACCGCGCCTTTTGCCGCGGAACTTACGTATTTTACATATCTCCGCATAAAACCCTGCGGGACCAGATGTTGGACCGGCTTGAACCCTTCGAGGCGTTTTTTAATCTCACTGTCTGGCAGCTTGACATTGATGCTTCTACCAGGGATATCAATTTCAATTTCATCCCCATCCTGAAGTATGGCGATAGGTCCGCCTGCATAGGCTTCAGGAGAAACGTGTCCTATGCATGGTCCCGAAGTGGCGCCTGAAAATCGGCCATCTGTGACTAGAGCCGCTTTTTTTAAATTCGCTGAACGCAAAGCCAGGGTTACGGCCAGGGTTTCTGGCATCCCCGGTCCTCCTTTGGGGCCCTCGTAGCGGATTACAATAACTTGTCCCTCCCCGAAAATGCCTTCCCTGAAACCCTTTAGCGTCTCGGTTTCAGAATTCATAACTTTGGCTTTTCCGGTGAATTTCAGCATATCACTCTTCACCGCTGACTGTTTAACCACCGCGCCGTCCGGCGCCAGGTTCCCGAACAGAATAACGGTGCCGCCTTCAGGCAGGTATGGCTTGTCTTTGGGTCGGATAACCTCTTGATCGACGATTTCAGCTGAAGCCGTTATTTTGTGAAGGGACTGACCGGTAACATTAAGGGCATTTAGGTGCAGATCATCGGCCAGGACTTTCATCACGGCCGGGATGCCGCCGGCTCCATATAAATCAATAATACCATGCGGACCGTTTGGCCGGATGGATAGCAGTGTTGGTATTTTTTTGTTAAAATCATTGAATTTCGAAAGAGGTAACGAAAGTCCCAGCGCGTGAGCGATAGCAGGCAGGTGAAGCGTGGCATTGGTTGATCCGCCGATAGCCAGGTCTATCATCACGGCGTTTTCAACAGCCTCCTCAGTGAGGATTTTCCTTGCGGTCAGTTCTTCCTCGATCATTGCCACTATCCGCATTCCAGTTTGACGCGCCAGGATAAGTTTATCGACATGAAACCCCGGAACATTAGCTGAACCGGGTAGTGTGAGTCCCAGAGACTCTGCCATGCACTGGAAGGTATTGGCAGTGCCCATCAGATCACATGCTCCGCATGTAGCGATATTATTAGTGACCCTGCGAGGCAGTTCGTCAGTGTTTGTACCGGGACTTAAAAATCGTGCTTGATAGGCGCTGGGACCACCGGTCAAAAAAATGGTTGGCAGGTCAAGCCTAGCTGCAGCCATAATCATCCCGGGTATAATCTTGTCACAGCTCGCGATTAAAACCAGACCGTCAAAGAGCATACTGCGGACGTGGGTTTCAATCATGTCTGCAATGAGCTCGCGCTGCGGCAGGATAAAACGCATGCCCTCATGCCCTTCGGTCATTCCGTCACAGGGTGCGGGAACATTGAATTCAAATGGAATACCGCCCCCGGCATGGATACCTTCCTTGACTTTCTCACCCAGGAAGCGAAGGTGCATGTGTCCGGGGTTCAGTTCGGTATGAGAATTGGCAACGGCGATCAGCGGCTTTCTTTTGAGTTCCGCCGTGTCCGTGCCGGTTGCTCTTATCATACCCTGTCGAACTATATTTATTGGAAAATCGCTGTCATCGAGCAATGGGGTGCTTTTGGGTTTTTTCATATCATTTATTCCTGCAAGTAAATATTTTTTGTTGTAACTTGAAAAAAACGGTGTGAATTTTTCCGGCTCTACACAGCTACTTTACATGTATCACCGAAAAATAATCCCAGAAGATAAGGTTTCTGAGACGCAAAAGCTTTTGCCTGCTCCACGATCGCATCTTCTGCATATTTTATGTTATATCGCCAAGTCATGTAATTAAAAGTGATGGAGCGAGCAAAATAGAGCGGCTTCAGGGCCTCAATAATATCTTTTTTGGTCTTGGACGAACCGGTGCTATAAAAATAAAGAAGCTGGTAAACTACATGCGTCCACAGCAATATGTCCATACTGTAATAATCCTGCTCAAACATGGTTTCAAGCGTGGAAATCTCGTATTCATGCAAATATTTTTTGAGCAATTTCTCTCTCTGGAAGTATTCCACCTGGAGTTGTTCTTTCAAAGCTCTGATGTCAATCTTAAGTTCCTGCGGCGGGTCAAGTTTTTTTAAGCCAAACCGTTTTTTCGGCCCGGATTTCGTAGCATGT
Source organism: uncultured Thermodesulfobacteriota bacterium (assembly GCA_964629485.1). Classification (GTDB taxonomy): domain Bacteria; phylum Desulfobacterota; class Desulfarculia; order Adiutricales; family JAFDHD01; genus JAFDHD01. Next base: position 5,717 of record CAZVRN010000114.1, read on the forward strand.
GGTTTAAACCATATCTGTTTTTTACTGAGCAGAAAATCGAATAACGTCGTGGAAACCTGTGTGAACATGGGTCCGAGTTTTGGTGCGCTGGCTTTATGCATTTTTGATCCTAACCCAACTTCGCATATCTTGAAATTGCCTAAAATGGCATTAACAGACATGAAAATATCCACCCCATACTGTCGGGCAGTTTGTGTCCATTCCTGTTTAAGCCAGTAATTCATTAATGATGGCGAAAACCCAAATTCACCGCCGATAGGCTGTCTGATATTTTCTCCTAAAAGGCCGTACAGAAGCGGGTAACATATATGATTCGTGATGCTCCCATCGAATTGATGTCTCGAGTAATAAGGTAAAGCGTAATCATAGCCTCCAAGAATAGGCTCTCCTAAATTTTTTATCCATTCAGGTTTTATGGATAGAAGATCAGCATCCACAACCAGAATTACTTTTAATGTGTCAATGAATTTATTCGCAAAATTGAAGAGATTTAGAAAATTATTTCCTTTTCCTTTTATACCTCTTCTTGTCGTTATGTAGTGTTTGGGCGTTTTGGTCTCAGTTGATAGAAATGCCCCCCTCGTATCGTCTTCGCTGTTATTATCAACATTTACGATAACGGAATTCATATTCTCAAAATATTTGGTAAGCCCCTCATCAACCTGCCGGGTGACAAAAGGGATAGAATCGGCTTCCAAATAGGAAGGGATCCCCACAATAAATTCTATGTTATTAAATGAATGTTTCATATTAATAATTCCTTTTAGCCAATACGGTTGACAGGGGTTTATATTCAACGATCGGAGAATAAGAAAAAAATGTTGACCTGTCAAGGCTTGATTTTTTCCTTGTTAGCGAAATAAAGATATTCCCTTTAACCGCTCTATTAAAATGTCCCCATGAAAGAGGACAGGTTATTAATAAGCACGAAAGAGTGGACTATAAATCAATAACCCTAAATGGGGACATTTTTATATTTTACTTATGGGGATTATATTGACGTTGCTCAAACAAGCCGCCCTGGCCTGGAGAAAAAAGGGCGGAGGGAGCCCTTTTTCTGCGTATCCTCCCATTTGCCGTTTAATATTTTTTCTCCCGAAGCTAGCTGCCCCGCAGGATCGACCAAAGATCGTGGCCTTGAGCATTGATTCATCAATCATCCTTAAAATCATTTTTGCTCGTCGATGTTATCGAAAAGGTCGCAAGCCTCTTTGCGAAGGTGCCTCAGCACTTTTATCTCGCTCCCTAATTCGAGACATTGGTCCGTATCCTTGTCGTAAGGCGGCCAGTTCGGCAGACCGGGTCCGTTGGGGTCCCCGGTCGCGGCGAATCTGGTCCAGTAAGTGCGAATTTTCCGGGAAAGGATATGTTCTTGCTCGGTAAATGGCACCCGGGAATCCAGATCGTGACCGAAAACGTGCCGGATTTCTGCACCATGGAACGCACCAAACCGCTCAAGATTGCCCGGCCGGCCCTGCGTGAAATAATAAAGATAGGCCCTGGATTTGACCCGGCTCATGTCCCGGGCCGTAGCCCGAGCTGCTCTGGTCCAGATCGCGTCGGTCATGAATCTGTTTAAGGCCTGGATCAAATCCTCTTCCCCGAATTCGGCATAGAGCGGAATGATCTCCCGATAGTGTTTCGGAAAAAACAACTTAAGCCAGCGAACAATGCTTCCGGTCCTGGGCTTGATGGTTCCGAGGAACATGCTGGCCTCGTCCTTGTTCGAACCAATAATCAGCGGGACATGGTGCTGTTTTCCCTCTTTGAAAAGCCCGACCGGATCGTCAGGGATGACCCAGCCGTCAATGATCGGCCCAGCAATGAAACCATGATCAGCCCCGGTCGGAATCGGACCGGGCCGGGCCAGCAGGGGCGCGGTCTTGGGTTTGGCCGCCTTGAGGATTTCAGTCGCGGGTATCTTCCGAAAGTCAGCCAAGGTTTTACAGTTAAGTTCCCGAGCCAAGCGTTCTCCTTCCTCTTCCATGGGCGGGAGGCCGTCTCGGGCTTCGGTTGAATGACCAATAGCTCTATAGAGCGAACCGCTCTCCACGATACCGCGATGAAAGAGGCCTTTGGCCAGGGGTGAAATCATCAAGAAGCATACGCTTCTGGCTCCGCCGGATTCGCCGAAAATCGTGACCCGGTCCGGGTCGCCGCCAAAGGAGGCGATATTCTTCCTGATCCATTTAAGGGCCGCAATCTGGTCCAAGAGACCGTAATTGCCCGAGACATGATGCTCTGACTCCCTTGACAGCTCGGGATGGGCCAGAAAACCGAACGGGCCGAGCCGGTAGTTTATGGTCACAAGCACCACGCCATCCCGGGCCAGGACCAGGCCGTCGTAGACATCTGTCGAGGCGCTGCCCATGTAAAAACCGCCGCCATGGATCCAGACCATGACCGGCAGTTTGGCCTCTTGACTTTCAGCGCTCGTCCAGACGTTGAGATAAAGGCAGTCTTCGCTCTGCTCCCCAAAGTCCCGGCCGTATGGTTCTGGCATCTCAGGCTGGGGACAGGAAGGGCCGAATTCGGTGCAGGTCTTAACCTCTGCCCAAGGCTTAACCGGTTGAGGTTCCCGCCAGCGCAAATCCCTCACTGGCGGTGCGGCATAAGGAATGCCCTTGAAACCATAAACAGTTTTGTCCTCACCCACGGCAAACCCCGTGATCAAACCGGACTCTATCCTTATTGGTCTGGAAAAAACGCTTTTTGCATCATCCATGGATAACTCCGCAATTTTGGTGCCCAGGAGAAGGGCCGATATGATGGCTGAGATCAAGCAAAATTTTATGAATACTCAAAAACCCGGCATGGGCCAGTTTTATCACTAAAAACGCTGAACACCCCGGGTGTAAGCCCGTGGATGAAAGCATTAGCCAATACCATGATATATGAAACAAGTATATGAAACAAGCCAAGATTAGTAGTGTTAAAAATTTTGGCAATGAGTCCGGCTAAGGAATGAGAGTCTTACGAAACTTCAGAAATAAGAAACCCTATAATCCATATTTGTTTTTTATCTTCAACACGCATCAATTATTTGAAAAAGTTATAAATTTCTCAGAAAAACATTTTCAATCGGC
>CAZVRN010000115.1:0-8768 GCA_964629485.1 uncultured Thermodesulfobacteriota bacterium
TTTTAAACAGACCGGGGATGAATATCTGAACAGGCTCCAAACTCATCTGAACAGACTGCGAGAAGAAAATCAGCCTCACCTGAGTTTGAACGATCTTTACCAGACCCCTGACGTATTTTTGAAATCACTTGAAGGAAAACCGGTTATTCATGTCAGGGATTTGGCTGTCCAGGACGGTTCCGACCGCCCGGCTTCCTTCCACTTTCGTATCGAAGACAATCAGGACCTTAAAGTCCTGATGACGCAGTCCGATAAATCGGCCGGCCTGCTGGCTCCTTTTGTCGCGCGTGTAAAAGCTTGGCTGGACCAGGGCCTGGAGGTCGTTCTGGCCTGTCACACCGAGGAACAGGCTAAAAGAATCGCGGGATCACTTGAAAATTACAACCTGTATCCGGCCCGGGAACTGGGAAAACGAAAAAGTTCCGGCCCGGGAAAATACTCGGCTCGCTTTCGACTGCAAATTGGATTTTTATCCTCCGGTTTTGTTTTTCATGGATACAAACGGGCTTATATTTCCGAGGATGAGCTCTTCGGGCCCAGGCGCCGGCTGGTCAGGAGGGCGGCTGAAGAGATTAAAGGCGTTCATCTTTCAAGCTTCCAAGATTTATCTATCGGGGATTTCGTGGTTCATAACGATCATGGCATCGGTCAATATCAGGGCCTGGTGAAGCTGGAGGTGGGTGGATTGCCAAATGATTATCTTCATCTCGTTTATCGGGGTGGAGATCGGCTTTATGTGCCAGTAGACCGTTTTGGAGCGGTACAAAAATACATCGGCGCTGATGGCGGAGCCCCGCGGCTGGATAAACTGGGGAGTGAATCCTGGGACCGCATCAAGAAAAAGATCAAGACATCCATCCGGGAAATGGCCGAAGACCTTATTCGCCTTTATGCTCAAAGAGAAACCAGGAAAGGCCATGCTTTCTCCCCGGCAAACGGTCTCTACCGCGAGTTCGAAGCCGCGTTCGAATATGAGGAAACACCGGATCAGCTGGCGGCCATTAAAGAGGTTATAGCCGATATGGCCTCAGAAAAACCCATGGATCGCCTCGTCTGTGGCGATGTCGGCTTCGGGAAGACGGAAGTGGCCATGCGTGCCGCCTTTATAGCTGTGCTCGACGGTAAGCAGGTCGCCCTTCTTGTACCCACGACCGTGCTGGCGGAACAGCATTACCAGACCTTTCAGCAAAGATTTAAAAACTACCCGGTAGAGGTAGAGGTCTTGTCGCGTTTCAAGGGACGTAAAGAACAACGGGATATCCTGTCCCGCTTGGCCGCGGGTAAAGTGGATATTATTATTGGCACGCATCGCCTTCTTCAAAAGGACGTAGCCTTCAAGGACCTTGGTTTACTCATTATTGATGAGGAACACCGCTTCGGGGTTAAACAGAAAGAGCAGTTGAAAAAATTAAAACTGGCCGTGGATGCGCTGGCCCTGAGCGCCACTCCGATCCCCCGAACCCTCCAGATGTCATTAACGAATATCAGGAACCTGTCCACGATTGATACAGCACCGCAAGACCGGCAGGCCATTAAGACTTTCCTGCTCAAATATGATGAAACGGCCGTCTGTGAGGCCATCGCCCAGGAACTGGACAGAGGAGGGCAGGTTTTCTTTGTGCACAATCGTGTAAAAGATATCGAGATGCTGGCTTCAAAATTTAAAAAATTGATGCCACTGGTTCGGTTCGGCGTGGCCCACGGTCAACAGAGGGAGAAGAACCTGGAAAAGGTTATGCTCAAGTTCCTCAACCGGGAAATTGACGTACTCGTGACCACAACCATCATCGAGTCGGGTTTGGACATCCCCACGGCCAACACCATTATAATCAACAACGCCGACCGGTTCGGGCTGGCCCAGATTTATCAGCTTCGAGGCCGTGTCGGCCGGTCAGACCTCCAGGCCTATGCTTATCTTTTGATCGCCCAGGAAGATAACCTGACCAGGGTCGCCCGCAAGAGGTTAAAAGCTTTGATGGATTTCTCAGACCTTGGGGCAGGTTTCAAGATCGCCTTGCACGACCTTCAAATTCGCGGCGCCGGAAATCTGCTCGGGGAGGCCCAATCAGGGCATATTGCCGCGGTCGGCTATGAAATGTATGTTCAACTCATGGAGCAGACTATTCGGGAGTTAAAGGGCGAACCGGTTGTCAGGGAAATTGATCCTGAATTGGTTCTTGATGTCTCGGCCTATATTCCGGAAACATATGTCCCGGATATGGAGCAGCGTTTGATTCATTACCGCCGATTTTCGACCCTCAGGAACGCAGATGAACTGGCCGACCTCTGCGATGAATTGGTTGACCGGTACGGCCCCTTGCCCCCTGAAGTCAGGCGACTGGTCAAGGTAATAGAATTAAAGCAGTTCCTGGCTCAGGCCGGCGTAAAAAAATTAGAGATGGGCAAGGGAGGCCTGACTTTTACGTTCGTTGAAGACGGCCGGATTGACCCTCAAAAGGTCTTTAAATTGCTGGACACATATCCGCATCAGGCCCGCCTCCATCCCGGTGGGCGTCTTTTCCTGGCTTTAGGTTCTCTTTCAGGCCTCGAACGCGTTGAAAAGGCAAGAAATATCTTGCAAGAGATAACCTGACAGGCTACATTCAGGGTCTAAAGAGTTGTCGTATGCGACAGCTGTTTACATCGAGATGAAGAAACCCGGGAAAAGCCCTGCGAAAATTCAGATGATTGACTTGAAACGTGCGGGTATCCTCATAATGCTGGCTGTTTCTGCCGTCATCGCGGCCGGGTGCGGCACGAAGATGGGGAAAAACACCGCGGCCACGGTGAATGGCCGGCCCATTAAAATTGAAAGCCTGAACCGCGCCTTTCATACGGTATCGGACGTGCAGATCAGGCCGGAGTATAGGGGGAAGGTCCTGAAAGCAGTCCTGGACCAGCTCATAGACGAAGAACTGATCCTCCAGGAAGCCGAAAGATTAAAGATACACGTTACCGACATGGAACTTAAACGCAAGGTGGATGAGATAAAGATTGATTATCCCGGCCGGTCACTGGAAGATATGCTTGTTAAGGAATACATTCTCATGGATGAATGGCTGGCAAGCCTGAAGCGCAGTCTTCTGATAAGAAAGGCCGTTGAGATCAGGGTTCAATCCACTTTGCAGGCAGATACTCAAGGTTTGCGGAAATTATACGAGGCTCACAAGTCAGAATTTATTAGACCTCTCCTGGTCAGGGTTGATCATATAACCTGTACTACTAAAAAGGAGGCTGAAGAAGCGCTCCGAAAGATTCGTTCTGGTCAGGATTTTAATCTTGTTGCACAAAAATACAGGACTGAAGATGAAGAACCCTTTAGAAAAATGATTGGCTGGGTGGACCCGAGCAAACTTCCTGCTGAAATCGGCCGGGCTATCTTAAAAACTGAACCCGGACAGGTTAGCGGGGTTGTCGAAAGCAAATATGGTTATTCAATATTCAATGTGATTGAACTGAAAAAAAGCGAACCTATGAGCTTTGAGCAGGTTGAGGACAATCTGCGTTACCTCTATATGGTATGCCGTGAAACGGAAATCTTGGACCTGTGGATCGCTGAATTGAAGGCCAAGGCTGATATTAAGATTAACCCGCTTTTAATTTCCTTGTATAATCACGATAATGAGGCGGGAGAATAAAAAGGGAAAGTCAAATGCGAAAAGCATTCTTAATTGGAATATTAGGGGCGGCGCTTGCCATCAGTGTTGGCGCCGGGGTATGTAAAGCCGAGGTTCTGGATCGAATCGTGGCTGTGGTGAACGGCGATATTATCACCATGCAGGAAATCAACGACCGGCTGAAACCAATATTGAAACGGAACCCGATTCAGGACGAGGCCAGGGTTAATCAAATCCGCAGACAGATATTGGAAATGCTTATTGAAGAGAAGTTAATCGAACAAGAAAATAAAAAGCTTGGCATATCTGTTAGTGATGAAGAAGTGGATCAGGCTGTGGAGCGGATAAAAAAGATGAATTCAGTCACGCAGGAGGAGTTTGATGCCCGCTTGGAAAAGATGGGCATGAGCATGAAGATGGTCAGAAAAGATCTCAGCATACAGTTAAATAAAATGAAGCTGATAAACCGGGAAATGCGGCCCCGGATTATAATTTCGGACAAACAGATTGAATCCTATTACAAGGCTCATATCAAAGAGTTTCAGCAGAAAAACAAGGTCAGCCTCAGAAGTATCCAGCTTAACCTGCCTTTGAACGCATCCGAAGAAGCAGTTAAAGAAAAAATGAAGCGCGCCAGAGAAATAATTGCTGAGATTAAAAAAGGCCGTGATTTTTCTGATGCGGCCAGAGAATACTCGAAAGGTCCGAACGCCAAAACAGGGGGATTCATGGGACTGGTGGCCTGGGACGAAATGTCGCCCAAAATCAGGGAGGCCCTTAAAGACCTGAATGACGGGGAAATCAGCCAGCCCGTCAGGCTGGGCCAGACGATCCAAATCCTGCAGGTTGTTGCCAGGTATGGTTCGGATAAAAAAGCCATGATAGCAGCCAAAAAGCGCATTCAGGAGATACTTCTTTCTCAGGAACTGAAAAAAGAATACAAAGCGTGGTTAAAATCTGCCAAAGCCAGGTCAACGATTAAAATCAAGTTTTAATATGGAGTGCCTCATGTCAGCTCCTTGGGTCAGGGTTGAAACGCTGGGTAATTATGTCGGTGAAACGGTTAAGCTGAAAGGCTGGGTGGCCAATAAACGCAGCAGCGGTAAAGTTCGTTTCCTGATACTTCGTGATGGCACAGGAACTGTTCAGATGGTTATGAGTAAGTCCGACGTATCTGAAGAGACTTTTAATCTTTATGACCCTTTGACTTATGAATCAGCCATTGAAGCAACGGGTCTGGTTAGGGCTGATAAAAGGTCACCACAAGGGGTCGAAATTGGTCTCACCGATCTTAAGATTATCAATATCGCCGATGAATATCCCATTACACCCAAAGAACACGGCCCGGATTTTTTGCTTAGAAAACGACACCTTTGGCTTCGCTCCAGCCGCCAGCAGGCTATCATGCGAATAAGGGCTGAACTGACAAGGGCTATCCAGGATTTTTTTGACCAGCAGGGCTTCCTGCGCCTGGATGCCCCGATTTTCAGTCCGTCCAATTGCGAAGGCGCATCAACTCTTTTCGAAGTGCCTTATTTCGATCACGGCCTGGTCTACCTCACTCAAAGCGGGCAGCTTTACGCCGAGGCGGGTGCCATGGCCCTCGGGCGGGTTTATACCTTTGGACCTACTTTTCGGGCCGAAAAATCAAAAACACGCCGGCACCTTACCGAGTTCTGGATGATCGAGCCGGAATTGGCTTTTGCCGACTTGAACGATATTATGGATCTGGCCGAAGAACTCATTTCTTTCTTCCTCGGTAGAGTTCTTGAGAACAGAGTCGTTGAATTAGAAATCCTGGGGCGCGACCTTAAAGTGCTGAAGAAAGTGCAGCGGCCTTTTATTCGAATTTCCTACGATGAGGCCTTGGATCAGCTGGAAAAGCTGGGAGGCAGACTTGAATGGGGCCAAGATTTAGGAGCAACTGAAGAAACCCTCTTGTCCAGCCAATATGACAAGCCGCTTTTAGTTCACCGTTACCCTGTTCAGGCCAAAGCCTTCTATATGAAACCAGACCCTGCAGATTCCCGCCTGGTTCTTAATCTTGATGTGCTGGCTCCGGAGGGATATGGCGAAATTATCGGAGGCTCACAAAGAGAAGACGATTTAGAAGCCCTTAAAAGCCGAATGGAACAAGAGGGCCTTCCACCGGAGCCTCTTGAATGGTATCTGGACCTCAGGCGTTACGGCTCGGTTCCCCATTCAGGGTTCGGCCTGGGTCTGGAACGTACCGTGGCTTGGATCTGCGGGCTTAAGCACGTTCGGGAGGCTATACCGTTCCCGCGATTAATGGACAGATTTTATCCCTAGAGAAAGGAAGGCGCTATGAATATGGAAGTGACACCTGACGCACCTGAAACCTTTGGCCAGCGCCTCAAAAAACAAAGAGAAGAAAAAGGGCTAACCCTCGAGGAAATTGCGAATAAAACCAGGATTCCAGTTCGAAATCTAAAGGCGCTGGAAACCGGAGATGAAGCTCATTTGCCGGCCCCAGTATATATCAAGGGCTTTCTGAGAGCTTATGCGCGGGAATTGGGCCTGGACGAGCATAAACTCGTTGACGAATATAACAGTATCTTTGGCTTCGAGACGGATAAGTTCAAGATGCGCGTTCCCGTCACGCCCAAACAGAATAGCTATAAACTGCCCGTTTTCGTTATAGCCCTGTTCCTTGTGGCGATATTGGTGGTGGGTGGTTACTACTTTTTTAAAAGCCCGGGTGAATCAGTTCTCCAGACTCCACCCCCGCCGGTCGCCGATAAGAAGGCAGTTGAAGCAGAAAAACAGGCCGAGTCAATACCGGCAGTCCCGCCTGAAACATCAAAACCGGTTGAGGCAACAGGACAGGCAACAGAACCGCCCCGGCCAGAGCAGACGCTTCCAGCGCCTGAAGGGTCAATTTCAACTACAAACCAAAAGGCGCAGCCGGAAGCTTCGAAAGAAACCAAAATTGCAGGTGCAACACCTGCGAGTCATCTGCTTCACCAGGAATTGCCCCCTGCACCCGAGGCTGGCCCGCACACTTTGAAAATTAATGCTTTGCAAGAAACATGGCTTCAGATCTTTATCGACGATCAAGAAGGCAGACAGTATCTGCTCAAACCCGGCCAGTCCGTGTCATGGCAGGCCAAGAAATATTTTAAACTCAAAATTGGAAACGCCGGCGGGGTCAAACTTGTCTTTGACAATGAAGCCCTGCCTCCCCTTGGGGAGCCTGGAGAGGTGAAAGAATTGAGACTGCCCAAAAACCGACAATAATACCTGAAGACAGTGCAAGGATCATGACTCCCGGTTGTAATTTCCATATTTAAGGCCTTCAGCAAAGCTTTTTAAAAAGAGTTTGTTTTAAACGCTTCTTTTTACGTCCGGAATAATATGAAAAAAGCCAGATACAGCTTCCCGGCCGTAATACTGAACCGAACCAATTACGGTGAAGCCGACTTGATTGTCACCTTTCTGTCCGGTGAGCATGGTAAAATGAGCGGCCTGGCCAGGTATGGGCGTAAGAGCCGTAAACGCTTTGGTAACGTTTTGTCTTCTTTAGCCCTTGTAAAACTGGATATTACTTCTGTCCCCGGCCGGGAACTGGTCAGGCTGGAGCGCGGTGATACAATCAGAACTTTTGATGAGGTGGCTCATGATATAAATCGATTGGCTTTGGCCGGCTATGCCCTGGAGCTTGTGGATAGTTTTTGTGCCCCCCATGACCCTGCTCAAGAGATTTTTCATCTGCTGGTATGGTTCCTCGGTCGCCTGGACTCTGGAGAGCGCCCGGAAGAAAATATTTTTATCTTCCAGCTCAGGCTATTGAAACTGGCCGGGTTTGGACCGAATATTTTTGCCTGTTCTGTCTGCGGCCGATCCGTGAATGAGGGCCAGCCTGTTGTCTTAAAATCAGAGCATGGAGGTCTCGTGTGCCGGCATTGCGTTCCGGCCGGTTCTCCCGTTTCCACGGGGACGCTCAAGATCATTGAACTGGCCCAGACTCTGGAACTGGATAAGCTGGACCGAATAAGGGTTTCCGCCAGGAATTTGAAAGAAGCAGGGACGTTTTTAAGGGCATATATCACCTATACCTTGGGGCGTGAGCTCAAGTCGGTTCAGTTCATGGACCAGATTGGAAAAAATTCGCCAACCGTCTAGGATCTCGCAGGGCCGGCGCCGTTCCAGCGCTGATCCGTGATAAGGAAATGAGGGTATATAGAATGAACAGTGGTTTCTGTGTATGGATTACCGGGTTAAGCGCTTCAGGTAAGACCACTTTGAGCAGGCTTCTTCAGGAGGCTCTGTTAGAGAGGGGCCTGGCTGTGGAAATTTTAGATGGAGATATTATCAGGAAAAATTTAAGCAAAGGACTGGGTTTTTCCCGGGAAGATCGAAACACAAATATCAGGCGTATTGGTTTCGTGGCTAATCTGCTGGTTCGTAATGGCGTGGTGGTTATCGTGGCCGCAATTTCGCCTTATCAGAGCGCGCGTGATGAAGTCCGGTCCGAAATTGGTGATTTTGTCGAGGTTTACCTTGAGTGTCCCTTGGAGATTCTTATCCAGAGGGACCCAAAGGGCCTTTATCGCAAGGCCCTGGCCGGTGAAATTAAAAATTTTACGGGTATTGATGATCCTTACGAAATCCCCCGAAATCCTGAAGTGGTCCTCCGTACTCATGAGGAAAGCCCTCGGGAATGCCTGGCCAGGGTTCTTCGCACCCTGGAAATTCAAAAAAGAATCCCGGCCTTGCCGGGTGGAGATTATACGGATGCCGAGGCAGAAGCCATTACCAAAAAACTCTCTGATTTGGGATATATCTAGACCGAAGTTCCTGACTCGAAGCAGTATAACACATTGTAATTATAGTCACGCAAATGGTTTAAGAAAAAAATTAGGTCAGAAATGGGCTGAAATCACAGGGCGTAAAAAACCTGTCTGAACCAAAAGAGGTGACTCAGGTAGGATGTTAATTTTATCTTAATCCTTTATTATGGTTCCGTTATTCCTCCTTTTCTTGTAGTATGGGTATTGAGGTTACCGTTTTAAAAAAACGTTTCGCATAACCTAAAAATTTTCTTCTTTGTTTGTGATATTCACACAATCTCTCTTTTATAGTGTTTCTCAGAATAAATTTCCGATTGCTGCAGTTTTTTGAGTTTGGTTT
>CAZVRN010000116.1:0-8730 GCA_964629485.1 uncultured Thermodesulfobacteriota bacterium
GGGCCAGACGGTCGCTATCGTCGGGCGGAGCGGTTCCGGCAAAACAACCCTGGTGAAACTTATCGCCAGGTTTTATGATGTGACGGAAGGAAAGATCCTCATTGACGGGCACGACATAAAAAATATCAATCTTTCTAACTTGAGAAAACTCATTGGCTTCGTCCTGCAGGATAATTTTATTTTTAATGGTACAATAAGAGAAAATATTTCACTCGGTGACAGCGACGAAAACATTGAAATGGTCATTGAAGCGGCGAAACTGGCCAATGCGCATGACTTCATCTCTAACCTCGCTCAGGGTTATGAAACCAAAGTCGGGGAAAGCGGGCTGCAGTTGTCCGGCGGGCAGAAACAGCGGATTGCCATAGCCCGTGTCCTTTATTCCAACCCGAAGATTATTATCTTTGATGAAGCCACGAGCTCGCTTGACACGGAATCGGAACAGGCCATTCAAAAAAATATGGAGGCGATGATGAAAGATAAAACAGCCATTATCATCGCCCATAGGTTGAGTACTGTCAGAAACGCTGACAACATTATCGTCCTGGATAACGGAGAAGTCGTTGAACAGGGGACGCATGAAGAGCTGATGAGTCAGGAAGGGTTATATCACTACCTGAACTACCAGCAGCTTAATTTGTAAAATTGGAAATTGCATGGAAAAGAATATAGAGCATAATCAGGAATCGGAACAACCTGAGATTTTCGAGGTGACCCCTGTTGAGTCTCCTTCTGAAAATTATCTTGTGGTCGAAAATCTGCGGAGGTTGCCAAGTATTTTTTCCAGGGGGTTGCTTTATCTGGTACTGCTTCTCCTGGCGACCGCTTTATTATACTCGATATTAAGCAAGATTGACATCGTGATCAGTTGCTTGGCCGTGGCCAGGCCTGTTTCACATAAGATAAAATTAATTTCTGACAGAAACGGGTATGTGGACAAAATTTTTATTAGCGAGGGCCAGGAGGTCGGGAAGAACGAACCTCTTTTTGTTATTAAATCCAAAGAGGCTCTCACTTACAGCTCAAGGGTTAAAGAGCTTCGTGAAGCTATCCCCTTAAAAAAAGAATATTATGATACGAAAATAGCGTCAGCGCTGGATGAGCTTAACCAGCTTAAAACAAACCATGATAATTCCTTGTTAATAAAGAAGCTTAAATTAGAACAGAACAATTTTGCCCTTAATTCCATAGCTTCTGATCTCAACTACTGGCAACAGGAAATCAAACTCTTGGAGAGTGATTATCAAAACGTAAAAAAATTATTAAAGGATGGCCTGATTTCCATTCGGGAATATAATTATACTAAAAGCAAGCTTGAAAAAGCTCGCGCCGAAGTGGCGAAACTCCGTTCAAAACGCAAAATAACATTGAAAGAAAATATGATTATTGAAGGCCAAATACAAAAAGAAAATGAAAATTTAATAAACGCAGTCATGATCTTGGAAAAAACGATTAAGAACCTTCGTTTGGAAAAAAAGACTACTTTAAATACCATGCAGAATGAACTTGAGATGACTGAAAAACTACTTTCAATGCATGATGGATCTTCCGTTTCCAGACAAAATAATAGTGAGGCGAAAAATAATGAAGTTATAATCAGGGCAGAGACTGCAGGAACAATTTCCGAGCTTTATTTCAGAAATTCCGGAGAGTACGTGCGGGAATCTGATTTACTTTGCACCATCATTCCGGCGAACAGCCCTTTATATATGGATATTACGGTGGCCAACAAGGATATCGGGTTTATTGAAAAGGGTATGAAAATAAAATATAAAGTCCATGCGTTTCCTTACATGGATTATGGAGTCCTGGAGGGTAAAGTTTCAGCTATCGCACCTTCTGCTGTAAAAGATACTGTTCTGGGGCTGGTGTATCATGTCAACGGCTCTCTGGCCAGGCCGTATTTTGAAATAAAAGGGAAAAATTACCCCGTCAAGGCAGGTATGACCGCGACGGCCGAACTGGTTACTGAAAAAGAGAGCATTTTTTCGATCTTGTTTAAAAAATTTAAAGAATAAAAGTTCATCTGGAGGTTAGTTCCATGGAAATAGTTTATTCTCAAGATGTCATAACCCCCGAGGAGGTCGTTAAGTTTCTTTCATTCACCCGCCAGTCCTTTCCTGTTATTGCTGAAGTCATTAAAGGCAAAGAGGTGCTGAAAAAAGCCAGGGAATTGAAACTGGAGGTTTCGGATGAAGAACTACAGGCCTTTAGTGATAACTTTCGAAAAGTCTGCGGCCTTTATACCGCGCAAGAGACTCTCGAGTTCTTGGAGAATGCCGGTTTGAGCGAGGATGATTTCGAGCTGTTTTGTGAGACCTCTATCTTGACCTCCGCTGTAAAAGATTATCTGGCTGCCAATGATAAAATCGAAGAATATTTTGTAAACAGCCGGGCTGAACTCGACCTGGCCAGAATATCTAGTATCATGGTGGAAGATGAAGGTTTGGCTAATGAAATTGTGCTTCAGGTGACAGAAGACGAAGAAGATTTCCACGCTCTGGCCCGTCGATATTCTATGGACGAAAGGACAAAATACGCCGGCGGCTATATCGGTTTTGTCAGGCGGGACATGCTTCAGCCTGAAATTTCAGCCAAGGTATTTAACGCCGCTGAAGGTGATCTGACCGGACCGTTCGCATTGGAAGGGCGTTATCAGTTGATTTTGGTGGAAGAGTTGAAAAAGGCCGTGCTGGATGACGAACTGCGGGAGGTTATCAAACAAAGAATTTTTGATGAATGGGTTTCCCGGTTTTTTAAAAACGGAATAAAGATTAAGGCTTGATCTGTCTATACTTGTCAGTGTTTTAAATGGATGGCAGCGGGTAACAATTTATTTCTCGCCTGTGGCGGGAGGCGGATAGCGGTATGAGTTTCCTGGCTTAACTTTATCTGAATAAGGAGGTAGCACAATCATGGCGAAGAAGAAAGAGCAAGAAATCGAGGTTGCTGTAGCGGAAGTTGTAGATTTTTTAAAAATTAATGGACAGTTTGGGCCTGCTTTACGTCAAGTCGTTGAAAGAAAGGTGGCTGCTCAGGCTGCGCGGAAAAATGGGATCAAGGTCACGACAAAACAACTGCAAAAAGCGTTTGACACCTTCCGCCACATAAACGGTTTGACTAAAGCCAGCGACACGAAAGCCTGGCTTAAAGCCGCGGGGATTTCTTTAGAGGCCATAGAGGAGTACCTCGAGACAAATCTGCTTATCAGTAAATTGAAAGACCAAATTTATAAAAAAGCCGGATCCAGTAAAAAATATTTATCATCGTCCGCGGTCAAAGATACTGTTCGGGAATTGGCCTATCAGGACTGGCTGGCAAAAGAATTAAAGTAAGTTAATATCAATTTTATTAGAATAAAAAATACCTCCTCAAGGTAATGGCGGATAGGTGCGGTTGCATTTACTGCATTAAATGGAGACCTCTGCAAAACCAGTAATTTTGTTGAAATCGCGGAAGGCGAAAATTTAACCCGCAGGAATATATTAAATATTTCGAAGGCTTAATTTTGAGCCTGACCATGAGTTCAGCGAAGGGACGAAGTTTGGCAAAGGTCTCGAATTATATGCAAAGAGGCTTATTATGAATGTTCTGTTCATTATTACCACCGATGATGCTGAAACAGTTTACAATGCTATGAGACTGGCAAATGTAGCAGTCAAAAAAGATGATGACGTAAGTGTGTTCATGCTCGGAAAAGGGGTTCTTTTTGAGCAGTTCAGCAATGAGCAGTTTAATGTAATTGAACAGGTAAACCAGTTTGAAGGCGATTTTTACGTCTGAGGCGTGTGCATGAAATCCCACGGTCTGGAGGGATCAAGTACATGCCCAATTGCCTGGATGGATGATCTTTATGAATTATCTAGGGAGGCAGATAAAGTATTCACTTTTTAGTCAACTTCTCAACTCAAAACTAATTCACGTTAAAATATGGTCGGGAAGGCCTTTCTATCGTGTTTTATGCTGGCCTCCTACCTGTCGGTGGCATCTAGAATTTTCGCACTTTTTTATATAAGCATCTCGAACCGGGTTTGCTCAGCTTTCTTATTACGCGCATATCGCTTATCGTATAAAAACTTGACAAGATTGACTGCCTTGTGTCTTTATGCATATCGGTTAACTTAAGAGATATTCATGTTTCACATGGCTTTATCTGAACAGGTCCGCATGACCGTTTACGCGTCTTTGTTCGCGGCCTTAACCGCTGTGGGTGCCTTTCTTTCGATACCAATTGGCCCGGTCCCCATAGTTTTGCAAAATTTATTTGTACTTATGGCCGGTCTCCTATTAGGTAGCCGGTGGGGACTGGCAAGTGTCGCAGTATATCTGCTGGCGGGTGCCTGCGGGCTTCCTGTTTTTGCGGGCGGTACTGGAGGTATTGGACGGCTGGTGGGGCCCACGGGCGGCTACCTCATAGGTTATCTCCCTTCCGTATACGTGGTCGGCCTTATTTCCGAAAAGACAGGGCGCCGGCTTGTTTTCGATCTGCTGGCCATGGTTTGCGGGACAATAATTGTTTATATTTTCGGTCTCGCATGGCTTAAGGTATTAATGGGTCTGAGTTTGGGCAAAACGCTGGCTTTGGGGTTGTTTCCTTTTCTCCTGGGGGATGCCCTTAAAATCGCGGCGGCCGTACCCATAGTTAAAGCCATACGGCCTGTCATCATGAGGTGGTGAGTTATCGAGGATGAATGTTCTTGAAATCGAAAATCTTACTTATCGATTTTCCAATGGGACCATTGGCATTGATGCAATAAATTTGGTGATTCGACAAGGTGAATTTGTAGTTATCGCCGGGCCGAATGGCTCCGGGAAAACAACTCTTTTAAGACACCTGAACGGCCTTTTAATTCCGGAAACCGGGCGGGTCAAGCTGTACGGCGAGCCGGTATCGGATAACCTTACCGCGGCCAGGCAGAAAGTCGGCATGATATTTCAAGACGCGGACAGCCAAATAGTTGGTGAGACGGTTTATGATGACGCGGCCTTTGGACCGATAAATCTTGGACTTGGAAAAAACGAGGTGAAAAAACGGGTATGGAAAGCTCTGAAGGCCGTGGACATGCTTCAACATCTTAATCAAAGACCGCATACCCTTTCGGCCGGAGAGAAGCGAAGACTTGCCATAGCGGGTATTTTAGCTATGGAACCAGATATTATTGTTTTTGACGAACCCTTTTCCAATCTCGACTATCCTGGTGTACAGCAGATTTTGAGACAAATTTTATTGCTGCATAAATCCGGCCGCACCATTTTGGTTTCAACACATGATATCGAAAAGATCATCGAGCACGCCAGCCGCCTGATCATCATGCAAAACGGAAAAGTGGTTAGAGACGGCTCGCCGGCGAGTCTCATGAAAGAACTGGAACGCTTTGGTGTACGGGAACCATGCGTTTCCCGCCTGGGGCTGGAGGCTGTGTCTTGGCTGAACTGACGACATTTCATTATTATCCGGGCCGTTCTGTGCTGCACCTTTTGGATGCCCGGTTTAAACTCTTATTTATGATACTCATAAGCGTGGCCAGTTTAAGAGCGGATTTGCCCGCACTTGGCAGCCTCACCGCGGTATACGCCGCTTTAATATGGCATATTCGTCTGCCTTTGAAGTCGACCTTAAAGGAGCTCAAGTACTTTTTTATCTTGATTTTTGTTATTTTCATCGCGAGAGCCCTTGCAACCCCCGGGACGCCGGTGCTTGAATTTATGGAGATCTCGATTACGCGGGAAGGAGCTTATCAGGGTCTCCTTATCTGCTGGCGGCTGACGCTGATCGCCTTTTTAGGGCTGTTCCTTGTTTCAACTAGCTTGTCCTCCGAGATCAGATCGGCTGTGGAATGGTTTTTAAACCCTTTCTGGTTTATTCCGGGCAAGAGGATTGCGACCATGATGGGCTTGATGATGCGATTCATACCCCTTGTCTTTGACCAGGCAAAAATGACCGTCGAGGCCCAGAAAGCCAGAGGTGTGGAGCAAAGGAAAAATCCTCTCTACAGGCTGACAAGGCTTATTATCCCGCTTCTCAGGCGGATTTTTCTAGACGCCGATAAGCTGGCCCTTGCTATGGAAGCCAGATGCTACGATGAAAATCGTACAAATGTCGGCCTTGCTTCGAGCCGAGTTGACTGGCTGGCGCTTTTTATAGTTTCGTGCCTGATGCTATTCATGATTCTCTTTTAATTCTCTGTTGAGTAATCATCGGATCAAAGACATCATGCCCGGGAAGATAAAGCGATGAGCTGGATATGGGCTTGGCACTTGAAGCCGTTCCAGACGTTGATTGAAGCAGCTATCTGGCTTGGCATCCCGCCAGGATGAGTGCTTGCCAGCTTGGCCTGACTTCGCGGCGCGTCGCTTCGATTTTGTAAAAGGAGTTTTAAAGACAATGAAACTGGAAATTACAGTTGTAGAGATTCATGGCAGTTGCCCTGTCTATAAAATCGGGGACAAGATAACTCTCAGGCACGGTTATATCCTTGACCCGGCGCAAACGGATGTGGCCTGTATGCACTCCTTGGCCTCGGTAATGCCTTACTATACGGCTCTTGCAAATGGAATCAAGGCCGCTGATTTGAATCTTTCCAAAGGAGATTCAGACGATGCGTTTGTTCAATGTCTTGATCCGTGTGAGATCACGGGCGGCGGAACAGTTCGGTTAAAGATATCCAGGCTGGAAGAAACATAGATGAGACTGGCCCGGACGCTCCGGTCAGAAGTCCGGAGTTCGGCCAGTTCACGAATCCGTGCCTTCGTGACGCGTTTCTCGCTGTTGCTGGGGTGACTCGAGTTTAATTTGTATATATAATGAGGCCGTATGGACCTTAAATAATGCCACAATGATGAGTGCGGTTTTTGTGGGCAATAAGTCAGTGGAGGAAAAAATGAAGGCTATCGTTAAAACTAAACCGGAGCCGGGTATTGAGGTACTGGACGTTGAAAAACCAAAAGTGGGAGAAGGCGATATCCTGCTTAAGGTCGCCGCGGCTAGTCTCTGCGGCAGTGATATTCACTATTACGAATGGCTGCCCGGTTCTCAAATTATCCGCGTGCCTGTCATCCTGGGGCATGAATTCTCAGGGGAAGTCGTTGAAATTGGCTCTCGGGTTGACAGGGTAAGGGTGGGTGACAGAATTTCCGCCATGCCTTCCATGCCCTGCGGACAATGTTCCAACTGTCTTCAAGGCCGGGGAGATTTCTGTTCGAACAGGCTGGTGGCCGGGCTTTTTTCTGATGGTTTTTTTGCCGAATATGGCCGCTTGACCGCGGGCGCAGACATTTTTAAGCTTCCTGAAAATGTCAGTTATGACGCCGCTGCCTTGCTTGAACCTTTTTCAGTCGCCTTAAATGCTGTAGATTTGTCCGAACTTAAGATAGGCCAGAAGGTCGCTGTTCTCGGTCCCGGCCCAATCGGTCTTTTTACCTTGCAAATTTTAAAGGCGGGCGGGGCGAGTCTGGTTATGATGGCAGGTACCGGTGTTGACAAGATAAGGCTTGATCTTGCCCGGCGGCTTGGCGCAGATATAACTATTGACGTGGAAAAGGAGGACCTGCCTTCAAAGGCCATGGAACTCACCGGGAGGGGGTTTGACCTTGTTTTTGAAGCTACAGGAAACCCGAAGTCCGTTTCACAGGGCCTTGATATGATCAGGCCGGGCGGAAAGGTTGTCCTGATTGGAATACATTCGGGACCGGCTGAATTTGATCCCACTCCCATGGTGAGAGGCAGAAAGGCACTTGTTGGGGCCTATGCTTATGACGCGCAAACCTGGAAAAGAGCTTTGTCCATCATTTCTTCCGGCCAGGTTGATCCTGAAGCGGTAATTACCCACCGCTTCCCGCTTTCGCAGGCTGAAAAAGGGTTTGATCTGGCGATCAGGAAAGAGGCGGTAAAGGTGCTTTTCGTGCCTCACTCAAACCCGTAAATCACCAAGCGGGACCTTTTAAGAACCAGTAATTTTGTTGAAGTCGCGGAATCTGACAATGAGTCCGATCAAAGGAGAAAGTTTTACGGGGGTCTCGGAGCAGACTTAAAGGAATTTTATGTTGCCCGCTGAATTTAAGCCGCTTTAAAACATGCGGTTCTGCCAATTTTTTCAATTATTTTACCGGCTCAGGTTTTCATGCGCCGCTTTAATTCCCGTTCAAGCCTGCTCGCGGAGAATGGTTTCCCATGACCGGGATAACAGATTTTCGTACCCTGAGAAAGCAGAGCCTGCCATGTTTGAAGAAGGCTTTCCACGTCCTGTGCAAACGGCGGAAAAATCGGGCCCCAATCAAACGGCAGCAGGTTGAAAGCAACGTCTCCAATAATGGCTTCACCACTATCAAGAAGCAGGGACAGCGAGCCATCGGTGTGGCCCGGCGTCGGAATAAGACGGGCTGAAAGACCGAACTCATCGAGGGATCGTTCTTCACGGATTACAATCTCCGGTGTTACCGGGTCGAAGTGAAAGCGCCGCGGCCCCAGAGCAGACCCCAACCGGGAAATGGTGCGACCGATTAAATTTGTTCCTGGAGGAAAGACAGCTTTCCCGGTAGTTAAGATATCTTTCTCGGCTTCATGGACCGCTACTGGGGCCTGGCACATATCTTTTATGGCAGCCAGGGAACCCACATGGTCAAAGTGGGTATGCGTAATAACGATGAGTTTGACGCTTCTGGCCTCGATGCCCAGTTCATTTAAACGGTCCTGCAGTTTGCCCGCCTTGCCTTTGTTGCCGGCGTCGGCCA
>CAZVRN010000117.1:0-8681 GCA_964629485.1 uncultured Thermodesulfobacteriota bacterium
CAGATCAACCGCCGTGGTTGTAAACTGACCTTCGGCGCCGACGATTGAGGTTTTAAAACCGTAAAATTCACTGATCAGTTTCTTGATGTCAGTCTTTGTGCTCAATACCGGTCTGATTTCATATTCACTCACCCTTTTCACGTCTTCCAGTACGGCGTGATCAAAAGGATCGTAAATAGCCACTTCCAGGGTATTATTAACAATCTGAATCGGAACCACGAGGTGCTTGAGGGCAAAGGAACGAGGAAGCGTTTTGGTAACCACATCCAAATCCAAATCCAGCGGATCGATTTTCCGAAAAGGAAGCCCCATATCTTCGGCGGCCACCTTCATGATCAAGTCTTCCGTTAAAATTTTTTCTTCACGGCCGGCAATCGGTAAACCATAAGAGGCCAACACATCAACCGCGGTTATGTCTTCATGTCGGCCCTGCCCGTCAGATCGCTCTCGCCGTAATTTCCGCATCAATTTCTTGCGCTGAATCTTGTATGATTCCTTAATCCGGGCGACCTGAGCTTCGGATAGCAATCCCTTATCCAGGAAAAGCTGGATCAGATATTCCTGAGTCATCCTTTTAGCGGCCATGCCCTCTCCCGTGAACCCAGACCTCTTAAAAATTTCGTTCTTCAGGCGAACTCATGGTCAGGCTCAATTTCAAGTCCTCGAAACGTTGTTAATATTCCCGCTGATTGAATTTTCGCCTGCCGTGATGTCAACAAAATTACCGGTTCTTAAGAGATCTCAAACCTTCTTTGTTTATTTAAATTTACGCTATCCCTCAAGACGTGGCAAGAAAAAAGAGCGGCCGAAGAAGGCCGCTCCTTTTACTCATCTTAATTTTCGCCGGTGGACCCGGCCACTGTATTTGGGGGATAGCTTCCCGGTTTATTCCGGGCTGGGTTTTAGAGCATGAATCTCTTTAACGATCGGTTCAGAGCCTTCACCTTCATAGTATTTTATTTTCGCCCAGCAGGGGACTTTGAGAAAAATAAGAAAAATCTTCATGTTATCAGGAGAATAAATAAGGGTGGAAGAATCAATCTTGAACTTACCCTCGTGTTTTATCTCCACGAAGCTGGTGCCTTTATCAATAATTTTTACTATTTTCTCAACAAGTATGGGTTTGCTCGATTCCTCCTCCCCCTGCCGGTTTTTATTTTTCGCAAAAGCCGCGCTGGTGAGGAGAAAAGCAGCGATGACAAGAACAATGACCAGAACAGTAAGTTTTGAATAGCGTGTGTTCATTTTTTCTTTTCCCTCGTTATCTCTCCCGCCACCAAATCATTCCGGACTGGACCTGCAAGGCGGGGTTGAGATTTATTTCGGTGACCACGCCGGTAGACTGCTGGATATAACCCTTGGCTCCTTTTTCCCGACCCACATGCAGGCCGACGCTCGAACCTATACCGAGTCCAATACTGACTTTTTTGACTACCTGTTCCCGCTGTTCGCCTGGCGGGATTATGGTGCCTTGATAAAAAATCTCTGAAGTGAATGCGGTGCCTGTCTCATAATATAGGCCCAGGAGGTTGGAATAGCCTCCAAAACCGCAAGGATCCGGATTCGGGATAAATGACGGGGTCAGCACGATTCCGCCTAGGACCTTGGGTTCGGTCAAGATGCGTTCACCCGCTTCGAGTCCGACTTTCCAGCCGTCCATGTTTTGCATCAGGAGTAAAAGCTCATCCCAGGTGGCTACAGGGCTGGGTGCGCCTTCAACATCGAGGTTTGTGTAAACATCAATATTGGTCGAATCCAGCAGGTCAGCATAACTGATCGTATGGCCGACAGGGTCTATTCCCTGATCCTCGTACATTGAAGCGTTATAAACCGGATCTTTTACCCCATACATAAACTGATCAGAAGTATCATACCTGTCAGCGTCGCTGAAATAACGACCGGTTCCGAAATAAACCCAGAAATTATTTCTATAGTCAATAGAGGCTGACAGACCCGCCGTTATAGGAGCTTCAGCATTGAACATAGCCCAGAAATCCCAGTTGGTCGGATCAGGATCATAGACCCAGTTGCTGGGATTGGGGTCAGATTTATCAATGGGGATCTGAAATTTATAAAGCTTACCCAGCCATTGTGAGCCCTGCTGGTAGGATTCACCAATATAACCGACATCCACATTGTAATTAAGACCAACATCCACGGTGATTGGTGATCCCATGAAGGCAGAATTTTCGCCGGTATCAAAGGTGCCTATATTCGCCGGGTCACGATAAAGTTCACCCGTGCTTAAATTCACGACATAAATATGACCCGCATGGCTGCTGGTGCCATCATAATCGGTCGGTCCCGAACCGAAAACGGCATACCAGTACCCCTTTCCGTTATTGCCATCAACCCTGGCCACGGTAGGGATTGACGTGGTCATAGACAGTTCATCATAAGAGCGTTCCCACAAAAGAACGGGATTGTGCGGATCCGTCACATCAAGCGCGAAATACGTCGGTTTGAAAGTGCGGGTTTCGGAGACCAATGTCCCGGTACCATCGTCATAATCGCCCGCAGACCATATATCCTTCCCGCCAAGGTTCAGGCCGCACAACAGGACGGTGCCCCATCCATTCGGATGATCAACGCCTGTATTGGGATCCACTCCATCATCAAAAATACGGGCGTCAAAGATTCGCGGCTTAAGGTCTACGTAGTAGACATGCGTATAGTCGGGATTGGCCAGCCATTTGAGGTGGGGAAGGAGCGTCTGCGGGATATACGCCCACAATTCGTCTCCAAAATCCTCAGTCGTGTAAGGAGGCGAATCTCCGGTTTTGTCTCCGATGCGGTCAAGATAAGAAACCTCAACCTCATTCGCACCGGTGGTCGCCGGGTTGTCTCCGGCGTTAAACCGGCCCAGCAGGAAGGCATGGAGCATACCGTCATTGCCTCCCACGTAAACCACGGATTCACGATTTTTATATTTATCAAAATAGGCCTGGTATGACCGGTCACCGTAGATAACACCATAATTATCAAGCGGCCTGCCGATCGTTACCGGGGTGGAATGCACGATATCTCCCAGTTTCCATACGTTTCCGTCGATAGTGCGGTTTCGCAGGTCTGGACTACCGGTGTAACCAGTGCTGTCGCCCCGGATAAACTTGATCAAATTGGAGACCCTGTCATCATGGGTGGTCCCCAGATAGGCATAAGTCGCATCATCCATAACGCCAAGGTAAGGCTTTATTTCAGACGCATTGGATGTCGTGAATGTCAAAAATTCCTTGGTCAAGTCCACTTCCTGATTTTTGTCCATGTCCACATAGGTCCAGATGGAACGAGTCGATGGATCTCTCTCGGCCAGTTTCTGACCGGCTCCCCAAATGGGTTTTAGATCCTCGAGGAGGTGTTCAGTAGATACATAGTAATCATCGCCATCGAATATGCCGTTAGAATTCGTATCCACAAAGGCCTTATCCCCGGTTACGGGGTCTACATCGAAGCGGTTGAACTTGGCCTGGCCTGTTGCGGAGTCGAAGAAAAACTCCACGATCTTATCCACCCCCAGGTTAAGGCCCGGCGAGGAACCCGGGGTTGAATCCGTATCCTCACGCAGACGTCCCTTGCTGTCCACCCAAAGGGCATGCATGTAACCCACCCACTTAATATCTTCAAGCCCCGTGGAGACTGACGGCTTGAAGTAGGCCTGGGCCAGGGTGCCTTCGCCTTCGGATGACGTGGAAAGGACCGAGACAGCGGTTCCCGAGGATGCCCGCCTTAATATATCAGTGATAGTCATGAGAAGCTTTGCCTGCAATTCATAACCATCTGTCGCTTCGTAAAATGTGTCAGGAACTCCGTCGCCGTCTTTGTCCCACTCTTCCTGGAGATCGGGCCGATTATCGCCGTCAATATCCTCAAAGCCCCCGTTTTTGGCCGCATCCTTCAGCAGATGCCTGGCTTTTTCATCATCCCCGAAGGCGTAAATGGTGTACAGGATAAGATTTTGATCGCCGGCGAGGTCGGCGCGGAGATCATTTGTGCGGGCATAAAGGGCGATATCATCCAGGTAGTCGCTGCCATCGCTGTCATATGTGCCCGGATCATTCCCGTCACCATCATAATCTTTCAAGTAATCGGGAATTTTTTCATCTTTGGTGGAGGCTCCGTCAGTGAGGAGAATGACGAAGCTTTTGGCGCATTCTATATAATCATCGGCATAGTAAGGATCCATGGTATGATTGAAAGGTCCGGCGGCACCGTTCGGGTAATCAAGCCCGCTCTGGACGGGTTCCTGCTTAAAATACTGCATGGCCACATAGTAGGTCTCGGCCAGGGGTGTCCAGGTATCGGCCGAGGTGTTTTGAAGGTCTGTTATGAGCGTGGTTATATTAATGCCAACACGATTGGCGATATATCCACCGCTTTCATTACGACCATCCCCGTAATTGAACCACATATTCCCCCAGCGAGCCTTATCGCCCACCCGCTGGAGCACACCGGCCAGGTTACCTTCAAAAAAATCATCGGGCTCGTTGGCCTGATCCTTTTCAACGGCAATCCTATACCTGGCTATGTAACCCTGAAAAGGATTCGAATCATCATCCACATAGATATAGCCGTCCTTCATGCCATAGTAGTAATCACCATGGTAGGGGGAGGTGTCGGAGCCAATGAATCTCTTGATAAAAGTGCGTGAAGACTGAGCCGGTATTTCACCATAGTTGGTTTGATTTCCGCCGCCGGTACGGGCCGTGGCCAGCCCGCCCATCAGGACCTTGCGCAATATATCGATTCGTCTCATGGAAAGCCAGTTTAAGAAATTGCCATCCCATTCCCCGTTTGGATCCCGAACAAATTTATTGGATGTATATGTATACCTGGCCGTGGGGTCGAAATAGCCATAATACAATGGATTCTCAGCCTCGTATTCCACGTAGAGTATGGGTGCGTTTGCCGAGCCTCCATCCGCGGAATAGGCATCCCGCTTCCCGGTACCATAAATTTTGAAAACCATGGCGCTGTCAGGCCCCCAACCGGGCCGGTTTACAATCTCCTGAACAATGGCGGTCAGGTCGGGAGTCTGAAACCTGTTGCCGCTGGTCCATGCCTCCACATTATTCCATGTGACAGAGGCGCTTGTGGGTGGCCGCTTGCTAGAGCTTGAAATATCTTCGTTATCAGCATCAACCCAGTTCTGCCAGCTGCCAGACGTGAATTGATCAGCCGTGTCACTGTCC
Organism: uncultured Thermodesulfobacteriota bacterium; assembly: GCA_964629485.1. Classification (GTDB taxonomy): domain Bacteria; phylum Desulfobacterota; class Desulfarculia; order Adiutricales; family JAFDHD01; genus JAFDHD01. The sequence goes on from CAZVRN010000117.1 coordinate 5,190, forward strand.
TGTCCCACGATAGTGAAAGAGGAAACAACCGATTTATTCGCCGTGGCTTTAAATGAAATGTAAGCATTTTTTATAACCGCGCCCTGGGGGATACCGGTAAACTGGAACCTCACGCCGACCATAATTTGGGTCGTGCCATCATCTTGCAGGGCACCAATGTCCAGGTCAGAGCTATAGGAATAAGTACGCGTAGCATCAGCGCCGTTCAGAATTTCCTCGGCGTCGTCACGGGCCTGTGCGACACTGATGCTTATTTCCCCGCTGGCATAGGGCATATCCCTGACGAGCCCGCCGTTCCCAGGCCAGCTTCCATAGGCATTGAAGTTCATGCTACCTGAATTGTCCAGTATAATCAATATATTAGGCGTAACAGTGGAGGTCAAATAAACCGGGTACACGGTGTAATCACCCATGGAAGGTTCAACCGACCACCCGGATACAGGATAAAAAATAATTAAAGCCAATACCAGGAATGAACTGATAATTAAGTTATTTCGCTGCATTATTTGCCTCCTGCCATCCCTAGGACCTTGCGGTATCGTCCGTCGATCCGCGAGCTTGCGTTGCCCGGCCCCGTGCCAACTGAATTAAAATCATAATAGATAAGCACGCCGCCCATTGCACCAGATCCCACTCCCTCAGCTCCAGAGGCGAATTGAACCCCACCGCCGGGCATGAATTTCGCGCCGGTCGGGTCGCGGTCAATATCAACATTGAAACTGGAGTTATTCATTACAAAGCTCAAGTCTGAATTAACGACGACCGGAGAAACCGAGTCCATATAATCAGGTTCAATGAAATAGCCCATCACCTCGTCCCGCAGCCCGGTGTCAATTTGGAGATTGAGCATATCGGTAGGTATTGTTCCGTCATTGAGTACCCGGGTTATGACCTTAGGGGAGACCTCGATGCCGCTGTCCGCCGCATAAAAGGCCTGCCGGGAAACCTTTGTATTGTAGCTTATGCTGATTTCGGTTCTGGACATCATACTTGCTGTCAGGCCGATCAAGCTCATAACGCCCAGGAGGATCAGCACCATGATAAGAACGGAACCGTCTTCATGGGTTCGAACCGGGGTTTTGACGTCTTTCCTCATGGTTTCCCTCATTGCAGTCCCATATTTCGCATTTTTACAAATGTTTGAAGAACACGATAGTGGTATTTAGTGCCATCCGGGGCGGTGTAATCCGGGTCAATATTCGCTGTTCGACCGGTCAGGGTGATGCTCATGGCTCTGATATTTTCTCGGTCCTGCGCACTGGCCGGCAGTCCCTGGGTCCCATCTGCATAGGTATAATTGAAATTAAGACTGGTAATGTTTTCTGCCAAAGTAACGGCGCCCGTTTGGGGTACCCATGCGGAGCTGGCCGCAGACCAATCCCAGCTTTGACGAGTCAGAGTTGAGGCGCTGACGGCATACCGCACTAACTCTGGATTGCCGTCCGCGTTCAAATCCGAGACAAAAGTCAAAGCGGTGGCTGTCGCCTCCCTGATCTGCTCGTCAGAATCCATGTTACCCTTAAAGTTTGGGGGAATATAACCGGCCATCCTGATTTCATGCAGCATGATCTCCAGGGCTGAACGCACGAATTGCTGGGTTGCCACCACATCGTCCTGAACCACGTATGCCCGATTGGAATAGGTAAAAATAGAAACAGCTCCAATCATCAGAAGACCGGCCAAACTGATGGCGATAAGCAGTTCAACAAGCGTGAATCCTCTGTTAGTTTTTCTCACGATTCCTACTCCCGCGATATCACGCCGTTAAGGGTTACGGAGCGCGCGCCCTTGAATGACCAGCTGACCCTCAAGGAAATGAACTTCATATTGGTAGACGGAACGTTATCCGCTATATTCCAGACCCTGGTATAGCCTATGCCAGAGACGACATTGTTTCCATTCGCATCAATAGGATTGGCTATACCGCCCACACCATCCGCGTTTGTGTGATCGGTCGTCTGGGACCAGTCAAAAGTCATCGAACTCGAATTAAAATTACCATTATTCGTGTCACTAAGTTGAGGATCGTTGTAATCGAGGCTCAGAAGCTCTTCCATTTTTTCCTGAGCCAAAGTAACAGCGATGGTCCGCTGCTGGCTGGAGGCATTGCTTCCGATCGAGACGGTCTGCAGTGAGGAGAGGGAGAAAAGCCCCACAACCAGTATGACCAGACCGATCAGGACCTCAATAATGGTAAATCCTTTTCTATTTCCTTTCATAACTACCTCGCCTCAGTTCCAGTTAACTCCATCTTGACTCTCCTGCAAAGTCACCTGACCGACAGGCGTAATGGTCACCCGCCGCCATTGACCCTGATTGTTCCTGATAACCACATTTCCCGAGACAAAAGCGCCGGCAATGGAGCGGGCGGCAATACCATGCGAAGTAAAGCCGACACATGTCGTTGAAGTAGCCAAATGTGTAGTTTCCAAAACTCCATCTCCATTCGAATCCGTGGGGCTTGAAGCCAGCCCGCCATGATTGGTAAAGGTTGCCGAAACAAGTGAGACCAGCCCTGGCATTGACTTGGCCGTCAGAACAGTCCTCTCCTCATAATCCACCTTCCCGTCGCCGTCCAGATCCTCCTGCTGCCAGTTGTCATTAGAATCCAGGAAAACAAGGTAACTGCCTACTCCACCGCGAGGAGAATAAGCTCCGGGAACAAATACGACCACACACCTTGTACCCAGACGTGCGGCCGTAGCCCGTGCCGCCTGGAGATCTGCCATCATCTCCCGTGCAGCACCGTTCAGCCGGTACCCTGGAAGAAAGGAACTGGTTATTGGGACAGTGACCGCAGCTAAAACGCCGATAATACCAACCACAACGATCAATTCCATCAAGGTGAATCCTGTTTCTGATCTACGTCTGGACTTCATAGCCTACCTCACTGCCTGCTTTTAAGTCATTTTCCGTGCCAAAAGGATACACCAGCACTTCAAACACATAACTATTTGTTATATTTAAATTATTTATAAAACTCCCCTTAATAATTTTTTTTATTTAGCGAGGGATTATATAAAATATTTTAACAAATATTAATTCTTTTTATAAAAAGAAAGCAAAGCCTATTCCAATCCGTAGATTTTAATCTTGGCCAGCAGGGAGGGGTAACTAATTTTTAGTTGTCTGGCGGCTTCGGAACGATTGCCTTCGCTCCGATTTAAAGCTTCTTTGATCAAACGGGCTTCAAGTTCCCGAATTCTCGCTTTCATATTCAGATCTTCGATGGCCCCCAGTTCGGTGGGTTTAGAAAATCCTAATCGAATGTGAGAGGGAACATCTTGTGCTTCAATAAGGGAACGCGGTGAAAGCACCAGGATACGCTCAATCAGATTTTCAAGCTCCCGAACATTGCCCGGCCAGGAATAATTTATAAAGGCATCAGCCACATCGGGCGCTATCCGGGGTGTCTCGCGGTTCATTCGGGCGGAGTGAACAACCAGAAAGTGTTCAATAAGCGGTAAGATGTCATCCGGGCGCTCGCGAAGG
>CAZVRN010000118.1:0-8640 GCA_964629485.1 uncultured Thermodesulfobacteriota bacterium
GCCGCCGTTTTTTAAAGGCTCTGGATGAAGCGTCCGCAACAAAACCTGTTGTAATCTACAAGGGAGGCAGGACCGAGGCCGGTAAAAGGGCTGCGCATGGGCATACCGCCAGTATGACCAGTTCGGTCGCGGTTTTCGAGGGGCTGATTAAGCAGAAAAAAACAATTCAGGTAGATGACATCGAAGAATTGATAGACGCTCTCGTTGCGCTTCGTTTTGTCAAGCCCCTGCCTCAGGGAACGGGTGTGGGTTTGATCGGTGCGGGCGGCGGGCCCAGCGTGGCGGCCAGTGATGAGATGGAAATGGCGGGGCTTCGTGTGCCACGCCTGTCCCGGGAGGTCCAGGACGAACTGAAGAAGAGCCTGCCTCTGGCCGGGAGCATCTTTATAAACCCGATAGATACCCCCAATCTAACCAGCCCGGAAGCCGTTTCCACGGCCATGCGCGTGCTTGGCCGCGTGCCTGAAATCCATATGCTTTTTTACCACCTGGGGTTTCATCCGATCGGGAGCTGGGGGTATGGGCGGTTCTCTCAACCCGCTTTTCTCGAACCTTTTACCGACGCACTGAAGGAGGCGGAAAAAGTAACGGGCAAGCCGGTTTTGGTAGCCTTACGGCCGGCGCATGATACCAGCGGCATGCCGGAATTCCTTTCTGTCCAGGAGGCGCTGGTTAAGGCGGGGCTGCCGGTTTTTCACTCTTTAAGGCAGGGGGCTCAGGCCATGGCGCGGGTGGTTGCCTGGCATTGCGGCCGGCAGCGGTAAACACGGCTCGTTGGCAAGCGGGTTCTGTTAGACCATAAAAGCCCGGCAAAAACAAGCGAAGCTGGTTTTTTTATTCTTCAGTTGGCGGTTGAATGTTTTCCCTCGCAATAAGCTGACGTGTATTCAAAAAATAAATAATAAACAGGCCTTGCCCGCTATTTTTTATCCTAGAACCGGATGTCATGCCAACCGTACCGGCTGGCTGAGGCATAGACGCGAACCGGTGAACCGGAGAGCCCTTAGCGAAAGAAGAACTCAAAGACATGAATCGTCACTCATTAAAAAAAATTCTGATTGACCCGCGAAAGATATTTTTCGGCTGGTGGATGACCATCGCCGGCGGCCTGCTTTGCATCTGGGGATACGGCTACACCAGCTATGGATTTTCAGCGCTTTTCAAACCTATAGCCGAAGAGCTGGGTTTCAGCCGGACATCGACTTCCGTAGCGGCCTCGATAACAAGGTTCGAAGGAGGCGTGGGGGCGCCGCTGGTAGGGTACATATCTGACCGGTACGGGCCGAGAATCTCCGTATTCACCGGTATTTTCATGGTCGGTCTTGGATTGCTGCTTATGAACTGGGTCCACTCATTATGGGCCTTTTACGTAATCTGGTCGGTTATTACAGCCACGGGTATCAATATCAGCTTGAGCATGCCGCTGGACGTGGCCATCACAAACTGGTTTGTCAAAAAACGCGGCAAAGCCCTGAGTATCAAGTGGGTCTTTTCCGGGCTGTCCGGGGTGATCGGGCTTCCTATCGTGGCCTTGCTCATCTCCGCCTACGGGTGGCGCATGGCCTGCGTTATCGGCGGGTTGGTCATGTGGATTGTCGGATTGCCTTTGGTCTGGTTCTTCATCAAGCCGCATCGCCCGGAATACTATGGCCTGCTGCCCGACGGTGCTTCCACCGAAGCGCAGGGCAGAGCTGAAATTGAACAGGCTGGCATCACGTACTCCCTCGAGGCCGGGGAGGTCGAATTCACCATCGGACAGGCCATGCGTACGCCCACTTTCTGGCTGTTGATTGTGGCGTACATGTTTCACGGCGCGCTTTACCCCGTCATGAACATACATTGCATTCCCTTTTTAACGGACAGGGGGATGAATCCTCTTGTGGCCGCGGGCACGATGTCCATCTATGTCTCGGCCAGTATTCCGGCCAGGTTCCTGGGCGGTGTGATCGCTGACCGCGTGCGAACTTCCCGGATACGCTTCATTCTGGCGGGTGCGTACGCCCTCGAGAGCCTCGGGGTCACGCTTTTCCTGTTTAACCAGCAAAGCATGACCGCACTTTATATGTTTTTTATTCTTTACGGCCTTGGTATGGGAGCAGCTCTGACTCTGACGCCGATATTAAGGGCCCGATACTTTGGCCGGATGGCCTTCGGGACCATTGCTGGTTTTTCGCGAGGCATAAATGTACCAGTGGGTGTCATGGGCCCTATCCTGGCGGGCTGGATTTACGATACCACCGGAGATTATATATGGGCCTTCACCCTCTTTGCTTTATTGCTGGGCACTTCCGCGGTGGTGATGTCCTTTGTACCACCGCCCACTCCTCCGAAGAAAGAGCCCGCTCTAACCAAGTAAACGCCAAATCGTTATATCCAGTCGCGGCTGGCAAATGATAATAAAGATAACCGGGCAAAACAGTATTTAAACGTATTAAAGCACGAATTTTTTGGGTGTCCCCGCACCACGATCAGAGAGAGGCCGTCTTGAAGATGATGCGTTTCAAATCAGGCGTGACCGGGCTGGCAGTCCGCTTTTTGCGGCCCATGTCAAGGACTCAACTGCCAGCGGCCGGTTGGCCCATAACATTTTCCGGCTCACTTTTTTAGCGGGCGCCTTTGTCGCGGCCCTGGCCGGGCAGCCGGTAAAAACAATAGACAAAGGTTCTTAATTCGGGAGGGGTGTCATGGATTTCAGTACCATCATATTTAATGAACCAGAGTCAGGGATAGGCGTGATAACGCTCAATCGCCCACATCGTTTGAACGCAATGGATTTAAACATGGTCGAGGAACTAGGCGCCTTGTTTAGGCGGCTAAGCGAGCATGAGCGCGTGAGAGTGATCATCATGGCCGGAGCGGGCCGCGGCTTTTGTTCCGGGGCGGACCTGAAATCTTTCCTGGAACATCCCCGGTTTAAAGCTATGGTTTCAAGCGCGGGAACCATGCTGATTGAGGTCCAGAAGAAGTATTCAAATATCATCTATGAAATGAGACGGCTTCCCCAGCCGATTATCTCCGTGGTCAACGGCTCAGCCGCCGGGGCCGGCATGAGCATCGCCCTGGCTTCGGACATGATCATCGCCGGGCCGAGAGCCGGGTTCACCGCTTCATTCATAAATATCGGACTTTCAGGCGGGGAACTGGGCACTTCTTACTTTTTGCCGAAGCTGGTCGGAAGCAGCCGCGCCGCTGAAATCCTTATGACCGGCCGCACGGTCCGGGCCTCGGAAGCGGAAAGAATCGGGCTCATTACAAGGCTGGTCGAAGAAGATCACCTGATGGACACCGCCCTGGAGACGGCCCGAAAAATGCTGGCTAAAAGCCGCTTAGGTCTCAGGCTCACCAAAGAGGCATTAAATCAAAACCAGACTGCCCAATCCTTGGAAGCTGCCCTTGAGCTGGAGAATCGAAATCAGAGCATCTGTATCGCTGAGTCTGAATTTTCAGCGGCCGTGGAAGCCTTCAACAAGAGGTAGCTTGACCGCCTTTGAATTTATTTCTGGAATTTGAGGCAGCAGCTTGATAAATTAACTCTTGTAGCTACAATTTTGTCTTTTTGGAGGGTTTACCGATGGCGGAAGATCCGACCATTGATGAACAGGAGCAGGGCCGGGCCTTCATAAAGCCGGAAAGGGCTGAAGGCTGGACGGGAAAACCTCTGCCTGGCGAGATCAAGGTCCCGAAAGAGATGGAATTTGTATTGCACCGAAGTCCGGTCGCCACTTTTCTGTGGCGTTTTGCTGAAGGGTGGCCAGTGGATTTCGTGACGGAAAACGTAAGGGACATCCTCGGGTATACGGCTGATGATTTTATTTCAGGGAACGTCTCGTGGGTTGGTATCACCCACCCTGATGATGTTCCCAGGCTGGAGGCGGAAATTGCGGAATATCTTGAAAAAGGGGTCAAAGAATGGGCCCAGGAGTACCGTTTGATCACCCGGAGCGGTGAAGTTCGCTGGTTTGAGGACCGGAACAGATTCATTGAGGATTCAAGGGGGAACATCACCCACATTCAAGGTATTATCCTTGATATTACCAAGCGCAAGCGCATTGAGGAGGAACTCCGGGACAGTGAAAGAAGATATAGAGAAATAGCTTCCAGTATTCCCGGGGTTGTTTATCAGTTTATTCTTAAGGAAGACGGTTCTTACGTTTGCCCGTTTATGTCTGAAGGAGCGAAGACAATCCTGGGGCTCGACCCTCAGGAGGTCGTAGCAAATCCGGAGGTCGTGTTCAGTCTGATTCCCGGGGAAGACCTGGATTCGATTTATGAGTCGATCACTGCATCCGCCGAAGCCATGACACCCTGGGTCCATGAATTTAGAGTCAGATTAAAAAACGGGGAGATAAAATGGATTCACGGTTCCGCTATTCCGCACCGGCTGCCGAACAATGAAATCCTCTGGAACGGCGTGCTTCTGGACGTCACGGAACGGGTGCAGGCAAGCCTGCTTTTGCAAAAAGCGCATGATGAACTGGAGAAGCGGGTGGAAACACGCACGGCGGAGTTAGCAGAGGCTAACAGGGAACTGCAGGAGGAGATCAAGGAGCGCAAGCAGGTGGAAGCGGCGCTGAGGGAAAGTGAGCGAAAGTACAGGGCCCTCGTTGAAAACCTGAATGATATTATATACCAAACCGATGAAAATGCGATCGTGACCTACATCAGTCCCAATGTGGAAGCGATTGGAGGCTATAAGCAATCAGAAATTATCGGTAAACGCTTCACTGAATTCGTCTATCCTGATGACCTGGGGATTCGGATAGAAATGTTCAAAAAGATGATGTCCGGCAAGGCGGAACCGACTGAATACCGATATGTCGCCAAATCCGGAGAAATCTACTGGGTAAGAACCACGGCAAAGCCTATTGTCGAAAATGGCCGCGTTATCGGGGTACAGGGAGTCCTGGCGGATATTACCGAAATCAAGAAGACGGAAGAAGCCTTGCTGAAGGCCCAGGCCAAACTGAAAAAGCACCGGGACAGGCTTGAAGACATGGTAAAACGGAGAACCGCCGAGCTGGAGCTTAAAAACAAGGAACTGAGCCTCCAGGCCCGGAAACTGCAGAAAATGAACTCCGCCTTGAGGGTCCTGCTTGATCAGCGGGAAACAGATAAGAAGGAATTTACCACGACCCTGGTACAAAATTTAAGAACCATGGTTTTGCCCTATCTGGAGCAGCTAAAAGGCAAGCAGTCTTCACCGCAAAATGATGCCAACCTGGACATAGCCATCTCAAACGCACAGGATATCCTGTTTTCATTCAGTTCCACCCTGGCTTCGAAATACGCCAACCTCACGCCTCGCGAAATTCAGGTGGCCAGTCTTATCCGTGATGGAAAATCAACCAAGGAGATTGCCCAGATATTCAGTTTATCCCCGCGCAGCATTGAATACTACCGTGAAAATATCCGGAAAAAAATGGGGCTTCTAAATAAGAAGGTAAACCTGCGTTCTTATTTATTTTCTTTAAAATAATACTAGGTTTTGCCCCATATTATAACCGGATTAATTACGTAATACATTTTATCAAAATTTTGTTACAGTTAATACTAGGTAAAGTAGGGGGTCCTGCTGTACTTTTAAGATGCCTGGGATGCGGCCAGGTTGCTGAAATCTCTGAGGGTTCAAATTTAACCCGTGAAAATACTGCTGATATTTCAAGAGGTTAAATTTGAACTCGGTAATAAATTCAGCGAAAAGACGAGGGTCTTGTTAAGAGGCTTCGGAACAGGCAGCAGCGGGAAGTTCTGTTTACCGGTTAGGGGAGATACATTTCTGAATTCTCTTACTCCGGTTTAATATACCCTTTTTAAAAGGGCGTTATCGTTCGTTTGTCTTAACGCCCGGCCTTGCCCGGGAGCGTAAATTGAGTGGGCCGTCTGGCAGGAGGCAATTTTTTATTTTTAAAATTATAAGTTTTGCGGGTTTCAAAACAAAATATGAATGTAAAAAAGAAATTAGAAGGGCAACGGGCAAAAGATTTTCAACAGCTACTTGATATAGTGGCTAAGGTGAAAGGGACGGGAGCTGGGCGCAAATTATCGGAAAAGGAGCTTAGCGTTTTAAAGGAGCGGCTCAGACAGTTACTGGAGTTGACTAATTGAATAAGGAGGTCTCGACGATAGCCGGATACCGGGCGCGAGGAAGATGGTTCGAAATAATGTAACAGTCCGGCTTATGATAAATATTCCGTGGAAGTTAGAAACGCAAATACAAAAGCAGAAAAGACTTTTGAAAAGATTTACAGCCAGATAAAGTACTTGCCCTCCTTACCCTCGGTAGTTGTCACCATACTGCAGAAATTGAATGACCCTCAGTCGTCAGTTCAGGATTTAGCAAAAGCCTTAAGCTATGAACAGTCACTGGCCTCAAGAGTCCTCAAATTGGCCAACTCGGCCTATTATGGTTTTCCCCGCAAAGTTGACACTCTGACAAAAGCGGTTACCATAATTGGGTATAACTCTATTCGAAACATCGTTCTGGTAACCAACCTCTTTGATTCTTTGGAACAGAAAAAACAGGCCAGGACTTTGAACCGGATGTATTTTTGGCAGCATTCCCTTGGGTGCGGAGCGGCGGCCGAGGTAATTGGAACGAAGCTTGGCTTTAAAAACGGTGAAGAGATCTTCCTGGCCGGTTTGCTACACGATATCGGAAAGGTCGTGCTGGATGCCTTTCTTCATGACAAATACAAAATGGTTTTCGAGCACACTCAAGAGCACGACCTGTTGCTGTTGGAGGCTGAAAAAGAGATTCTGGGAGCGTCGCATGCTGAATTCGGACGCATGTTGGCTGAAAGCTGGAACCTGCCTCACAGCCTGAGTGCTGCAATCGGCTATCACCATGAACCGGAGAAAGGAGAGAAGCACTTTACCCTGGCCGGCCTGGTCCACATCGGTGACATTCTGGTGCGCGCCCTTGAGATTGGTAACGGTGGAGACAACCATATCCCGGCCATCGATCATCAGACGTGGGCCGCCTTAAACCTGCAGCCGGCCATGATTGAAAGTATCATCAGCGACTTTGAGGAGAAGCTTGTTCAGGTTCAATCCTTCCTGCCTGACGATCTCTCTTCACAGCCAATCAGTTCTTCGTTTTGATCCCCCTTTTATTCATGATATAGTTATAAGATGGTCTTTGGTCCGGCCTGGCTGTCTTCAGCCTGAGAACACTTTTAAGATAGCCCGGCCTTAAACAATACCAAGCTGTTAACCCGGGGCCTGGTATGAAAAAAACCTTAAAATGGACGATGCTGATTATAGGAAGCCTGCTGGTTTTTTGCCTTGCAGTCCTGCTTACTGTGCCGCGTTTTCTAAATATTAAGAAGTATAAACCGGAAATTGAAAAAAAGGTATCAGAAGCAAGCGGCCGTCCTTTTCGTATTGACGGAGACCTGAAACTCTTCCTCTTTCCTGTGACCGGTGTTAGCTTATCCGGGCTGCACCTCGGAAACCCGCCCGGGTTTAAGGAAGAGGACTTCATCACCGTTAAGTCGCTCGAAGTCAGGCTGAAGCTTTTACCCTTGCTTTTTAAGAAGATTCAGATTGTCCGCTTTATAATGGAAGAGCCTCGAATAGTCCTGGAGAAAGGAAAAGATGGAGTCGGAAACTGGAAAAATTCAGGCAAACGCAGGGAGGAAAAGGTTTTCAGGCCTGGCGCAGCAAAAGAAAAACCCGCGGGGAAAGAGGCGGGTTACGGCCTGCCCGTTAAAAGCCTGGTTATCGGGGACCTGAAAATCGAACACGGCTCCTTGGTTTGGGTCGACCGCGCGGCCGGAAATCATTACGAAATAAAAAACCTGTCCGTCCGGCTTGAAAATATATCTTTGAACCAACCAGTTCATCTCTCGGCAGCCGCTCGTTTTAACGGAGCGCCTTTATCGCTTGCCGGCGATCTTGGTCCTGTCGGCCGGTCGCCCGGCGGGAAGCCGATCCCCCTGGACTTTTCCCTAAAGGCGGCAAACTACCTGCGCATTGATCTGAAAGGCCGGGTGCTAAACGCAACTGAAGACCCGCAATTTATTCTGGACATCGGGATAAGACCTTTCTCCGCGAAAAAGCTTTTCAGTATTTTGGGCTGGTCTTTTCCCCTGAAGACCGCCGACCCGGAGGCCTTGACCCGCCTGTCCTTTAAAGCCCGCGTTAAAGCGGACAGACAGAGCGCATCCGTACAGGAAGCGGTCTTTATGCTGGATGACTCGAAACTGGCATTTTCCAGTGACATCGAGGATTTTTCCAGGCCGAAGATCAGCCTTAACATGACATTGGACCAAATAGACGCTGACCGTTACCTGCCCCCGCCAGATAAAAAAAAGAAAGAGCGGAACAAAACAGGCCCTTCACCTGAAAAATCAAAGGATTATGCCTCGCTTAGAAAACTCGTGCTGAAGGCCACGGTTAAAGCAGGCAAGGTCAAGGTTAAAAAGGCAAGATTTCAGGACCTCCTGGTAAAGGCCCGGGCTCAAAACGGGATCTTTAAGCTCAATCCCGTAAGCCTCAAATTGTACCAGGGTAATTTGTCCGCCAAAGGCATCATCGACCTGCATCGGAATATTCCAAGAAGCAGTTTTGAACTTCAGGCAGACGGCCTCCAAATCAATCCAATGCTCAAGGATATGCTGGAAAAAGATTTCATCGAAG
>CAZVRN010000119.1:0-8624 GCA_964629485.1 uncultured Thermodesulfobacteriota bacterium
GCATGAATGGCGAATAACTATGGCGTCCGGCCTCATGGCTTCCAGATTTCGAATAGTATCAATCAAAGTTTCGCCCTTTACCAGGCTGGACGTAGAAGCTGACAGGCTGACCGTGTCCGCGCTGAGGCGTTTGGCCGCGATTTCAAAAGAGAGTCGTGTCCGGGTGCTTGGCTCATAGAAAAAATGCACCACTGTCTTACCTCTTAATGTCGGGACCTTTTTGATATCTCGTTCGGAAATTTCCTTAAAGGCTTCAGCCGTGTCAAGGATATGGGTTATTTCCGCCGGCGAAAGATCCTCTATGCCCAAAAGATCTTTTCGTTTAAACTCCACTAAGTTTTCAATCCCTTTTTTTGAGACCTGTGCCAAACTTCATCCTTTACCTGAACTCATTGTCACCTTCCGCGATTTCAACAAAATTACTCGTTTTGCAGAAGTCCCTTTTTTAAACGAAAAAAAACCTCCCCTGCCCAACAGACGAGGAGGCGCTTGCATTACTGCTTGAAAAGCAGTACATAAAATCTCCTTGGATACTCAAATCATAGTTGTAAAGCAGGTTAACATCTAACCTCAACATGAGTCAAGACCAGAATAAATAATAATATGTTTTTCTTGTATTTACTGGCAGTTAATGGAGCAGGCGACCCAAGCGCCTCCACCGAACATGCCATGTAGCTGAATCCCAGGACCAGTAGATAAGAAATGCTTTCCCCCGTAATGCTTTCAGGCTGACAGGTCCCCAAAATCTCGAATCATAACTGTGGTCTCTATTGTCACCCATCACAAAAATACTATCCTTGGGCACTTTGAATGGGCCAAAATTATCCCGCGGACTCACCATCACCGCGCCGGGCGACAGATCCTGGTAATAAGCGTGCTTGTCTTCGGCCGGGCGTCCGTTGATGAAAAGTTTTTTATTGACAACTTGTACTGTATCCCCTGCAACGGCCACGACCCGTTTAATAAAGTCCTTACTTGGATCAAGCGGAAAAATAAAAACAACCACGTCACCGCGCTTGGGATTCGTGATAGGAATAAGCACATTATTGAGGATAGGCATGCGAATTCCATAAATAAACTTGTTGACCATGATATGATCCCCCACTAAAAGAGTAGGTTCCATGGATCCCGAGGGGATCTTAAAGGCTTGCACCGTGAAGGTCCGAATAAAAAGGGCGAGCAAAACGGCGGCTATGATAACCTGGAGATATTCACGTACAACGCTCTTGGCGTTTCCTTGTCTTGCTTTGCCCACAACTTTGACCGCAACATTAGCTTTACCTGCCGGGTTGCTTCTTACCTGTTTTTTTTTGCCCTTGGAACTCAATATCTTATCCTCAATGCTGTTTATTGAATTAGCTGGCCTCGCCCTAATATACTTATGGGCAAGAGCGAATTCAGCTTGGGCCGGATCTTGGGAATAACTTTCCTGATGCCCAGACTCGGGTTTAGATATTATTTAAATAGGTAGGTCTTGTAAAGTCAAATTTACTTCTTTACTTAGGTCAACTTCAACACAAGCCGCATCTGCTGATTAAAACAGGGCATTATTTAAGTCTTAATTTCGATGCACAGAGTTAAGTAATTTTATAATCTTAAAAATGTTTATAATCTTAAAGACGTTATCTTAATAAACACAAAAACAACAATCAGTTAAATAAAAAAACAGGCCCATGAAAACTTCTTCTTTCAGGGCTTGAAGTGCAACAAAAAATTTGAATAAAAATGAAAAAAAACACTGCAATCAGGACGTATCATCTAAATATAGTGAATTTATTTAGGATTTATTCTATATATTGTGTTGAAGAAAATGCTATGTACAATATAATGTAATTTATTAAAATTTATAATAAATTAAAAACAAAATACTTGACAACGCATTATAAAAGTGGTTAAATCAACATGAATGATACATTTAAAAATTTCAATTGAAGAGACTGAAAAGCTCTAATTATAAATAATTAATCTTGCTAAGGAGGGCGTGAATTTGGGGAAAAACTCCTTAAAAAAAATTCGGGAACAACGTCTTTTGAGCAAGGCTGAACTAGCCCGAAACGCCGGGGTATCCCCTCTCACAATCGATCGTATTGAGAAAGGCAAGGATTGTCGCATGGAAACAAAACGAAAAATCCTGAAGGCCTTGGGATACGCTATTGTAGACGCGGATAAAATTTTTGGCAGCAGCAAAGAGAACTGAAGCTAGGAGAGATTTGTATATATGATTTTTTCCGACAGCAAAAAATCTATCCTGGGGTTGGACATTGGTTCTCACACGATCAAATCAATAGCACTCAACAACACGAAGTCGGGCGTAGTACTTAAGGCGCTGGGCATATCGCACCTTCCTCCAGACGCCATCGTCGAAGACGAGATTCAAGACAAAGAAGCAGTTATCAATGCGATAAAAAACCTACTGAAATCTCAGAAGAATAAGATCAAGAAAGTTTGCACCTCCATTTCCGGCTATTCTGTCATAATCAAAAAAATTAATTTGCCTTCCACTACACGGGAAGAGCTCTCAGAGACGATAGAAGTAGAGGCTGAGCAATATATTCCTTTTGATATCAATGAGGTAAATGTTGATTTTGAGATTTTGGGGCAAAGCGAAACTGCTGAAGACCAGATAGACGTAATCCTGGCGGCTGCGAAAAAAGACGTTATAGACTCCTATATGGAAATCCTCTCTGAATCCGGGCTGATACCCACTATTGTTGACGTAGACGTTTTTGCCATGCAAAACGCTTTCACGATGAACTATCCGAACGTGCAGGGTACAGTCGCTCTTATAGACATAGGGGCCAACAAACTGAATATTAATATTATCAGGAACGGCATTTCCCTGTTTACCCGCGATGCTCCCATGGGGGGGGAGCGTATTACCGAAGAAATCCAAGAACGATTTAATGTTGACTACGAAACGGCTGAAAGCATCAAGCAGGGAGGTATGGAGGCGCCTGACCAAGAAATGGCTTCAGAAATTGTCAGCGTTGCAATTGAGAACTGGATAGCCGAGATCAAACGGGCTTTTGAGTTTCTGGAAGCAACTTATCCCGAAGAGGCGTTATCAGAAATTTACCTTAGCGGCGGGTCATGTCGCTTCGAGGGTTTAGACAGATACCTTAATCAGGAAACCGAGGTGCCCGTCAAGTTTTTCAATCCATTCGTGAACGTCGGAATAGATCAGCGAAAATTTGACCCGGCTTATATCGAGTATATTGCACCCCAGGTAGCGATCTGCCTTGGTCTAGCCCTGAGATTTGGAGAAGAAATTTGATCAGAATTAACCTCCTGCCAGTTCGCGCTTTCAAGCGTAAAGAGAACGTTAGGCTACAAGTTTCCATTTTCTTTATAATTCTGGTCGGGCTGATCGCCGCCCTGATTTTAGTCAGGTTTGACAAAGCTAATCAAGTTGATGAATTGCTTCTTGAAAAGCAAAAGTTGATAAAACGCTGGGAAGCTCAACAAAAAGCACTTGAAGTCCTTGCAATAGAAAAGCAAACCATGGCTCTTCTTAATAAGAGGATTTCGATAATCATCGACCTGATCAAACAGCGCAGCGGCCCGGTCCAACTTCTTGATGAACTGATCAAACGAACACCCCATGGAGAAATTTGGCTGACAGAGTTGGTGCAGCAAACTGAGACTATTAAAGAAACAGTCCCTGTTGTACCTCCGAAGCCGCCCGCTCGAAGGCCGGCCGTTAAAAGGATCACCCCTCAGACCAGGAAAGCGGCGGTAAAACAACAAATTATCACAGCGATTAGGACGAAAAGACAGGCCCCTGCTGCCCAACCGAAGGTTGAAACCAAAGAAGTGCAGGTTTTGACCTTAAAGGGGATTGCCAAGAATAACCAATTCATTGCGCAATATATCAATAGCCTTGAGAATTCCGCACTTATCGAAAACGTAAAGCTTGTGAATTCGAGGGAAACAAAAATCGGAAACCAGCGGCTGAAGCAATTTATAATCAAGTGCGTTGTCAATTACCTGAAAAGCGGCCAAAAGGCGCAAAAGGAAACAACGAGTAACCTAGCCAGGAGATAAGAAACATGAGCGCGCTCAAACTGCCTCCTCTTCCGTGGGAACAGATTGAAAAGCTAAAAAGGTCCTACAAGCTAGGTATCGCCGCGGGAGTATATATTTTTGTGGTGGCAGTTTTCGGCTACTTTCTGCTTTGGCCTCTATTCAACGACATCAGAATTCTTAATAACCAGATCGAAGACGCAAAACAGAAACTTGCTTTCAATATGAACGCCAAAAGACAGAAAGAAATCAGAGAGGCACCGAAAAAGCTTGCGCAGCTTAAGAAAGAGCTTGAAATATCAAGACGTTTTCTTCCCGACAAGGAGGAGGTAGATCAACTTCTTAAAGATGTCTCGGCACGGGCCCGGGAATCAGGTTTAAACGTATATGAATTTAAGCCTCTCCAGCCAAAAAGCACTGATATAAAGGGAGGGTTTTTAGCCAAAGTTCCTTTTAGTATGGTTGTGGAAGGCCCTTACATCAATGTAGCCAGCTTTTTGTACAAAATCAGCAGACTGCCACGGATTGTTCATGTGAATTCCATCAAGATGGCCAATCCAACCATTATTGAAGGAGACTTGGTACTCACCACTTCTATTACAGGCACCACTTATAGATTTATTGAAACTCCGTTGCCTGACGACGTTCTGCAAAATAAAAAGAAAAAGGGCAAAACCAAGACGAAAAAATGATAATCTGTTGGGAATCTAAATTAATTCATAGTAAAAAAAATCCGGTTGTCTGGGTCGCGTGTGTTTTCCTCGGATTGATGCTGATTTTTGGATTTGAGAATCCGATCCTAGCGGCTTTAGTTTCAAAAAAAGCCACCAAATCAAATGGGTTGACATCGCTACAAACTGAACCCCAAAACAAGGAGGGCTTCAACAGGGTTTTGAAGGTTTGGGAAGAGCAGAACAAAAAATACGTATTTATACCCACGGGCCGAAACGACCCCTTCTTCCCAATCATATTTCCCGAAGGGCCGGGGACGACCAAACCTAAACCTGGCAAGTCATTGACACCGCTGCAAAAGCTTGATCTGTCCTCGATAAAACTGGTAGCGATTGTCTCCAGCGGAAAGGATGCCCGGGCCTTAGTTGAAGATTCCACCGGAATGGGTTACATAATCAAAGTAGGCACATATATTGGCATAAATAATGGGAAGGTAATTGGAATTTACCCTGCTTCGATCGTATATCGTAACGGGGTCCCAGAGATCGAAAAACCTGGTCGTATTGAAGTAAGTGAAAAATACCGTACTTATTTCGGAACGACTAAGACGCGTGTGGTAACGATACCGCTTAAAGGAGAAGAAAAATGAGAAGGGGAACCACAAAGATATTGCTTGTGATCGCCCTTCTGGTTCTCGCCCTGGGGTGTGCTACGCAGACCACGAACAGGGCGACCCCGATGGCAGAAAGAATCCCTGGCCAACAGGCCGCCCAATCAGTGACCCCGGCTGAGACCAGCCCGTTATTAATGAGCGTGCTGGTTAATCAAACCAAACAGTACAGCCGAGTGGTACTGATGGGCAACAAGCATCTGACTTACACAGCCTTCATGAACGAAAATCCGCCCAGCCTCAATATTGATCTCAGGGCTGAAGCAGCGCCTCGTGTTTTAGGCCAAATACCGGTCAATAACGGGACAGTAAAGCAGGTCGAGGTGCTCTCTATTAGCAATAAAAAAAATCTGCATCGGGTTAAGGTCGAACTTCTAAAAAAATCGAAATACAAAATAATTCGTGAGAAAAATAACCTGGCGGTTGTCATTGAAAACCTTTCGTCCGCGGAAACGACCGCGACTTCATCCGCTTCAACGCACTTTATTCATGCATCTGCTCCAAGTGCTTTTGAACGCACTGCGTCTGCTCAAACTGATCGAGGCGTAACGCGTATCATGGGCTTCGGATTCCAACCCATAGGTGAAGGAAACGGGACCAGGCTGAGTATAAAAACTACCGGACCGATCACACCCAAGGTCATCTCCAGAGATCAAGGTAGAACAGTTGTAATTTCCTTGTCGCCGGTGAGCATTGCCGAGACCTTGCTCAGACCTCTGGATACCAGTTATTTTAAGAGCGCCGTGAATTTTATTTACCCTGCCAAAGCCGGGGCACGGGCCGTAAATCTGACCATCAAGCTCAGGCAGGCTGTGCCTTATCATTTAACTCAGCGTGGTGGATATATCTATGTAGATTTTGATCCATCCGATGTGGCGCCTAAAAAGATTGAACTGCCTTCACCGGCAATAGCCAAGCGGCCCGCAGGAGCACCACAGGCCACAGCGGCAGCAAGAGTACAGGCTGTACGAACAACCGTGGCTCCCCAAAGAGCACCGGTCGGCGCTAAAGGACGGGTCTACACAGGTAAATTGATATCTTTGGATTTTCAAAATGCCGAAGTTCGAAACATCTTGCGTTTAATCGGCGAGGTAAGCGGTAAAAATGTGGTCATCTCCGATCGAGTTAAGGGTAAAGTAACTCTCAGGCTCAAGGATGTGCCTTGGGATCAGGCTCTTGACATTATTCTCGCCTCACAAAACCTGGGCATGGAAGTTGTCGGTAATGTAATGCGCATCGAAGAGGCCAGCCGTTTACTTGAGGAGAAAAAAAGACGTCAAATTGAACAGAAGCTGGAAGAAAAAGAGAAAGAGGTTCTAGTTACTAAAATCTGGACTCCAAAATATGCTGGTGTCGAAAAAATGAAAACTCTTCTCGAACCTCTCAAGAGTGCGGAAGGAACCATTAAGGTAGTGGGCAATGATATTTTTGTTAAAGACAGAGAAAATGTCCTTCAGTTAATGAGAGAGGTTTTCAACAAAAATGACAAAGCCGCAAGACAAATACTGATTGAAGCCCGTATTGTCGAAGCATCTTCAAGCTTTTCTAAGAGCTTAGGCGTCAACTGGGGCGGCACGGTCACCGATCCCAGAGGGAGAATGGGCGGTCTGCTCCTTGGCGGTTCTCTGGGTGGCTCTTTGAGCATGAACGGGCTATATGGTGCAAATAACTATGCTGTCAATCTAATAAATGCACCGGCTGCCGGTCTGGGCATCGGCCTTTCATTCGCTACTGCGGCTCTGGATTTGAATGCCACTTTATATGCCATGGAACAAACTGGTGAAGGTCGCATCATCTCCGCTCCACGTATCCTGGCTAATAATGATGAAGAAGTCTTTATCAAGCAGGGCCAGGCCATTCCTTTTGAAACAACAGCCACGGCCACCCAGGCCAGCACGATTGAATTCAAAGAGGCTGAGCTAAAACTTGAAGTGACGCCACACATCGAGGAAAATGGAAAAATTATTTCTATGAAAATCATTGTAACCAAGGACACAGCGGATTACGCGCAGAGTACCAGAAACCCGCCGATCAATACCCGTCAGGCGTCTACAAAGTTAATGGTCAGAGACGGTGAAACCGTGGTCATCGGTGGAATCATCATTGATGATAAGTCGAGAACATCAAACCGTGTTCCCGGATTCCATAAGATTCCAATCCTCGGTTGGCTATTCAAGAGCCGTGATGTTCTGGATACCAAAACAGAACTTCTGATCTTTATCACTGCTCATATTATACCGGTGAAAATCTAGCACCGAATTGAATTAGACACATACAGGGCCGCCGTCGTAATAACGGCGGCTTTTTTCATCGCATCGAGAGTGTCCCAAACCTCCTTTCAAGTACAGAGATCACAGCAGAAGTAAAAAAAACCAGCCGGGACGGGGCCTGATTTTACTTGCCATTTACCCAGAGGTTGTTAATAATTTAATATTGATGGAGGCTAACGTGAATCATAAAAGCAACTTTCTGGTTATTGGCAGCGGCATTGCCGGCCTTTCCTTCGCCCTGAAAGCGGCCAAATTCGGCACGGTTAACATTGTTACCAAAAAAGAAAAAAGCAATACGAGCACAAACAGGGCTCAAGGAGGTATCGCCTCTGCTCTTGGTAAAGACGACTCCCTCGAACTTCATATCAGGGATACTCTCATTGCCGGTGGAGGGCTTTGTGACGAAAATGTTGTCCGAATCGTGGTGACTGAAGGCCCTGAGCGAATCAAAGAACTCATAGACATGGGAGTTAATTTTAATTTTAAAACCGGGCAAAGTGAGACACTGGAATTAGGCAGAGAAGGCGGCCATTCCCGGCGCCGGATTGTTCATGCCGAGGACATGACCGGTCAGGAAGTGGAAAGGGTTTTGGTTAAACGGGCTATGAACGAAACAAATATCACCTTCTTTGAGCACCATGTAGCCATAGACTTAATTACCCATTATAAACTCTTTAAACAGGGGCTGGTCGGCTCGATATCCGAGGAATCCTGTTGGGGAGCTTATGTGCTGGACACCATTAACAACAAGGTTGAAACTTTTTTTGCCCGTGTTGTGGTTCTTTGCACCGGCGGGGCCGGGAAAGTCTATTTATACACCAGTAACCCGGACATAGCCACTGGTGACGGCGTGGCCATGGGATATCGTGCGGGAGCGATCATCGCCAATATGGAGTTTGTCCAGTTTCACCCGACCTGCCTTTACCACCCGCTGGCCAAAAACTTCTTAATCTCGGAAGCGGTCCGTGGTGAAGGTGGAAGGCTGATCG
>CAZVRN010000120.1:0-8616 GCA_964629485.1 uncultured Thermodesulfobacteriota bacterium
GTCTCGCATTGAGTGGTAGAGATAATCAAAAATTTCCCTGGCGGATTTAACCGGCCGGGTGTGATTCGCCCTTGAGTTGCGCGGCGATACGTTCGGATATTTTTTCAGCGGACGCTCCAAAGAGGTCCTCAATCGGAAGCAGATCCAGGTATTCATCCTTCCAGGGATAGCCTATTTCTTCAACCAGGTTCTGGATATGGTCATATTTACCGCCCAGGGCTTCGACCTTCTTCCGGCCTTCCACACGTTCCTTGAAAGCGACGTTGAAGAGCAGGAGATGGTCTATACTGGTGCCGATTGAAATAATGGGCACGACCAGGATACTGCGGTTATCCCTTTTCCCCTTGCCGATAAAGACATTGCCCTGGCGGACGATGATCTGCTTGGTGCCTCGCAGTCTGCTTTTGGTTTCAACGCGCGATGTCAGTTCGCGGGCAGAGCCTTCTTTTCTTAAGACATGGATGGTCGTATCTTCCACCGGTTCGCCCAGAATATTCAGCCCTTCAATACGGTAGAGGGTAGTTCCCTTGATCTGGCTGATAACCTCCTGCAGCCGTCTCAAAACCAGGATATTGCTGGTGGTAATCTGGTTTATATCAAAACCGTTCGCTTCGAGGGCCTCGAAGAGGAGGCCTTCAACCTTTTCAGCGATCCTGCTTGTACCGACAGTAACGGTTTTGGCCTGATGTTTAATGGCGTCAATGGGCCGGGCCATTTCGGTGATGATGTTTCCGATGCACTCATAAAAGGCCCGCAGCATATTGGGTGCGGTCCCCCTGAACCCGAAATCAAACTCAAAATCCGAAGAGGGGAGGCGGCCGGCCAGGTATTTCAGCAGAAGCGTGATATCGGAGGCCGCATAGGTGGTCATGGCCGTGGCGTACCGGTTCTGCCTTATTCTGCCCTTGAACATGCTGTAAATATGGGCCGCCTTTTCGCGAAAAGACTCCTCCACCACGATCTCGTAAATATCCAGGCCCTTGGCCAGGGACCTGTTAACGTGCTCGTTTATCTCCTCCCGGAAATCAAACAGCCTGATCGATTCCTCGTTAATGGCCATGGCGGCGTAGTATCCCCAGAGATGACCGGCCAGGGTATTTAAGATCGGGGCAAACCGCTCCACGACTTCAGGCACATGGATGACCGCGCTGGCATAAGGGTCGAAGCGGTGTTCGCCTTCGGCGGCCACCACGATGGGGATGGCCTGGTGGGCCTTGAATATGGCCGTGTCTTTAACGATATCGCTGATCACGTCCTCGCTATTGCCCGCGGCACAGACAAAAATAAGCGGTTCGGCCGAGAGGTCGATGTGCTTCTTGTCCTCAACCACATCGGATGAGATTGATTTATAGCAGAGTTCGCTCAACTTTATTCTTATTTCATCCGCGGAAATTTTATTGGGTCCGCTGCCCACGACGGCCCAGTCTTTCTTTGTCACGGCGAACCGGTTGGCCGACCGGCCTATTTCCTCCTTTTTGGCCAGGACTTTCTCCATGCGCGACGGGAGCCTCCAAAGCTGCTCAATCTCCGCTGCAATAAATTCATCGCTCAAAGCTCCAAGGAGCCGCGCCACATAAAGCCCCAGGACGCTGCCCGCCACAATCTGGGAGTAGTAGGCCTTAGTGGAGGCCACGGACATTTCGATGTCGCGGCCGCTGCTCGTGTAGAGCACACCGTCCGCCTTGAAGGTAATATCCGAGTCGCGCCGGTTGACAATGGCCAGGGTAAAAGCACCGCGTTCCTTGCACATGTCAACGGCGCGGTTTGTATCCGTGGTAGTGCCTGACTGGCTAATGGCCACGACGAGGGTATCTTCCCTGGTGTCGGCCAGCATGAAACCGCTGAATTCCGAGGCCTTAACCGCGGCGACCTGAATATCAGTCCCCTTGAGGTAGTATTTGAAAAGCTCGGCGCAGCCCAGGGCCGCCACCCCGGCGGTGCCTTGGCCGATGAAAATAATTTTCTTTATTATCCGTTCCTTAAAGGCTTTTTCGAGGGAAGAGGGGATGACTGATTCATCGAGCATGATTTCCGGGCGTTTTTGGCCGTTTCGGCTGATGACGGCCAGGCGGCCCTGTATGGTCTGTTCAATCGACCGGGGCGATTCCGAGATCTCCTTCAGGAAGTAATGGGGATAATTCTGCCGGTCTATATCCCGGGTGGTTATTTCGGTCTGTTTGATGTCTTTTTCAGAGAGTTCGATGGGCGTTCCGTCGTAATACATGGCCTTGATCCCATCAAGCCCGCCCCGGGAATTGCAGTCAAGTATAAAAATTTGACCCTGCGCCGGGCCCGATATGCCATCCACGACCTTCTCGCCGTCCATTTTCAGAAAACGGGAAGTCTGTTCCACGAAACCATAGATCTCGGAAGCAGGCACATAGTAGTCACCAGCCAGCCCGACAAAGATAGCCTGTCCGCTCCCCTTTTGGGCTAAAAAAATCTTTCCCGGCTCCAGGTCGCTGTGCATGCTGATGGCGTGGGACCCCTCAAAATCACTCACCGCCAGCCGGAAAGATTCCTCGAGCGTATGACCCTGCTCCAGATATTTTTCGATCTGAACAGGAATTATCTTCGTATCGGTGGTCACCTCGTCCGGAATCGTCTTCCCGGTCTTTCGCTCGAAATCACGTCTTAAAATCTGGTAGTTGTCAATGTCTCCGTTCAGGCAGACGTGAATGATCCCTTTTGGGCTGTCCGGGTCATTGTCCACGGGATGGCAGTTCGGCACGCTGATCGCGCCGACCGAGGCCCAACGCGTATGGGCCACGGCACTGTGGTGAGTGAAAGGCAGCCTGAGAACGCGCTGAAATATATCATCATTTAAAACCTGATCCCGGAGGAAGGAGACGTTATCCCCCAGACTGCCAACTTCAGCCGCGACCTTGTACGCGAAAACCAGAGAGACAGAAGTATCCCGCCGGTTGACCCTGATGCTCCTATTGGACAGGACCTCGTCCTTCTGCCTGGTCTCAAAATCGTCAAAGAGCGAGCCTTGGCGCAGTTGTTCCAGGAAAGCCTGAAAGTCAGAATCATCGAGGATAAAAAGAACAGAAACCCCGGCGGAATCCCTTCCCCTGACTTCCAGCCGGTCGAGGTTATTAAAAATAAGGTTTATCTCCTGAAGAAGGCCAACAGCCTGCGGCGTCTTATCATAGGTTTCGAAGCGGCCCAGTTTATTAATCTTTTCCACATTCAGGAGAATATCGTTAGTCAGGAACCACAAAATATCCCGGGCTTCGGAAATCCGGCGCGCCATAAGATCGTCATCTTCCGCGGCCAGACGCTGCTTGTTTTGGAACCTCAGGCTTTCCTCACCCTCGATGAGTTTCCCAAGCCTGTCAGAGAGCGAGGCAAGCTGTTCCTGGTTCTTTGTATTTAAAAAAACATCGATAAAGCCGGGCTGAGAAATCAGCCGCCCGCAGAGGCCTTTTATCTCTCTCAGGAGGTCCTGCCCGCCGAGGTAATGGGTTTTAAAGTCCAGGTCGGCATTCTTCAGTTTTTCCCAGTTGTTTTCAAAAAGCGTCTCAAGCTTTTGCCCGAGGTCCCGGATAAGTGAACGATCAAGGCCTGAGGACCTTTTTT
Organism: uncultured Thermodesulfobacteriota bacterium; assembly: GCA_964629485.1. Classification (GTDB taxonomy): domain Bacteria; phylum Desulfobacterota; class Desulfarculia; order Adiutricales; family JAFDHD01; genus JAFDHD01. The sequence goes on from CAZVRN010000120.1 coordinate 3,586, forward strand.
TAAAGGCCAGGACCCCTGTAATGCCGCAATTAAGCACGCAAGGTTCATACGGGAACAGCACCAGAGAACCGTCCGGGACCGTTCCCAAATTCCTTCCGAAATAAATACCGGTTATGCCATTTTTTTTCCAAAACGACTTTATTTTCTTCAGAAACATATTTTTTCTGCTTTTTTTGAAGGTGCTCTGTTGCGCTCAGGCGTCACCCATTCTGATCTTCATCAGTTCAACCGAGCGTTTCAATTCCTCTTGATCATTTATTCCCAAGACTTCCTCGCTGTGAGCGGTTCTGATGGCGGCCGCCAGCAAGCCCTGTCTTCTGGCCAGACCGACAATATCCGTCAAATAAAATTCCCGCTGGTCATTATCCTGATTCAATTTCCCGACCAGATCAAACAAAACCGACCCTGAGACCGCGTAAATCCCTGTGTTGATCTCTTTGATGGCCAATTGGTTTTGGGTTGCGTCACGGGCTTCAACGATCCGGGCCAGGAAGCCCTCGTTGTCGCGAATAATACGGCCATAGGCTCCGGGATCTTCAAGTATAACGGTCAGGACCGAAAGCTTTGTTCCGATTGTTTTGTGCTTGGTCAGGAATTTCCTCATGGTCTGAGGCAGAAGCAGGGGCAGGTCGCCATAGAGGATAAGTATGGTCCCTGAAAAATCCTGTAAAACTTCGCGCGTCACGGCCACGGCGTGGCCGGTGCCAAGCTGTTGAGTCTGGCGGACAAAGATAATATCGTCAGCCTTGACAGCCGCTTCGACCTGGTCGGCCTGATGCCCGGTCACGACGACGAGGCGTGCGGGTTTCAGGGCTCGAGCTGCGTTAAGGACATGCGCCAGCATGGGCTGGCCGAGCACAGGATGAAGCACCTTGGCCAGGTCTGATTTCATCCTGGTGCCTTTACCGGCGGCCAGCACAAGAATGCTTAATTTTTTATCCATATTTTTACCAGCGGTTTATTGAATAATATTGGTAATTGGTATTAGAAATCATGGACCTAAGTCTTGTCAAGGCAGAATCAGCCTGTTTTGGCTAAAAAAAGGGCAAGTCTGTTTTGACCTGCCCTTTTGCTTGGGAAAAAATTTCTTAAACCTGGCGCTGTTTCTCTGCCACCTTGATTCGAACCAGGGCCCGTTTCAGGGCTGCCTCGGCCCGGGCAAAGTCTATCTTTTCACCGTGCCGGCTCTGTTCCAGACGTTTCTGGGCTCGTTCGCGGGCGGTTTGGGCCCGCTCCAGATTGATCTCCCGGCCATGTTCAGCCGATTCAGCCAATATAGTGACTGTATTTTCTGAAACTTCTGCAAACCCGCCGCTCACGGCCATGTAAGAGACGCTGTTACCCTGGCGATACCTTAGTTCACCGGGCTGGAGGGTGGTTAAAAAGGGAATATGGCCGTGAAGCACGCCGAATTCTCCCTCAGTCGCGGTGGCGATGATGATATCCACATCCTCACTGAGAACCAGCTTCTCCGGAGTAACGATATCCAGTCTTATCTGTTCAGCCATTTTTTATCTCACCGGTTAAGCGGAAGTCATGGTTTTGGCCTTCTCTTGCGCTTCTTCTATGCCGCCGACCATAAAAAAGGCCTGCTCGGGAAGATCGTCGTGCTTGCCTTCAACGATTTCCTTGAAGCCCCGAACCGTATCTTCAATCTTGACAAACTTTCCTTCCTGATTGGTGAACTGAGAGGCCACGAAGAAAGGTTGGGACAGGAAGCGCTGAATCCTGCGCGCGCGCGCCACGGTCAGCTTGTCATCCTCGGAAAGCTCGTCCATGCCCAGAATGGCGATAATATCCTGCAGGTCTTTATACTTTTGAAGAATCTGCTGCACCTGCCTGGCGACCTGATAATGTTCCTCCCCAATGTATTGAGCGTCCAGGATGCGTGAACTCGATTCGAGCGGATCGACTGCGGGGTAGATACCCAGTTCCACGATCTGGCGTGAAAGAACCACGGTCCCGTCCAGGTGGGAGAAGGTTGTGGCCGGGGCGGGGTCGGTCAGGTCATCAGCCGGGACGTAGACACACTGGACAGAAGTAATAGAGCCTTTGTCGGTTGACGTAATGCGTTCCTGGAGTTCACCAAGGTCCGTGCCGAGAGTGGGCTGGTAGCCGACGGCGGAAGGCATGCGGCCCAGAAGCGCCGAGACTTCTGAACCGGCCTGGGTGAACCGAAAAATGTTGTCAATAAACAACAGCACGTCCTGACCCTGTTCATCCCTGAAGTATTCAGCCGAAGTCAGAGCCGAGAGGGCCACACGAGCGCGGGCCCCGGGCGGCTCGGTCATCTGTCCGTAGATCAAAGCCGCTCTGGGCAGAACGCCCGATTCCTTCATTTCAAGGTAGAGATCGTTTCCTTCACGGGTTCGCTCACCCACACCGGCAAAAACCGAGATACCGCCGTGCTGCATGGCGATATTATGGATCATCTCCATGATGATGACGGTCTTGCCCACGCCGGCGCCGCCGAACATGCCCATCTTTCCACCGCGCGGGAAAGGCACGAGAAGGTCGATGACCTTTACCCCGGTCTCCAAAACCCTGACCTCGGTATCCAACTCAGTGAAAGCCGGCGCTGGGCGGTGAATGGGCCGGTACTCTTTGACCTCAACCGGGCCAAGCCCGTCCACGGGCCGGCCGACCACGTTAAGCACCCGTCCAAGCGTGGGATCACCGACAGGCATGAGAATCGGCTGGCCGGTATCCTCGACCTCCATGCCGCGGACCAGGCCGTCGGTGGTGTCCATGGCGATACATCGAACCACGTTGTCGCCTAAATGCTGGGCTACCTCAACGATGAGGTTGCCTTCCGTGTCATCAATTACCGGGTTGGTAATCTTGAGGGCAGTCAGAATGGATGGCAGCTGACCATCACTGAATTCAACATCAACGACAGGCCCGATGACCTGAATTATTTTGCCCTTATTCATATTATCTTAGACCTCCTCTGGTCAGTTCAAAATTCAATTTTATCCTCTCAAGGCCTCAGCGCCGCCCACGATATCCATCAACTCCGCAGTGATGGCCGCCTGACGAGCTTTATTATAAGCCATGGTTAAATCTTCAATCATATCTTGGCAGTTGTTGGCGGCGTTGTCCATGGCCACCATCCGGGCGGCCTGCTCGCTGGCGGAAGTTTCGAGCATGGCGTTATAGATTTGGATGATAAAGCTTTTGGGAAGCAAATCGGACAGGATAGCTTCGGCGCTGGGTTCACACAGATACTCGGTCAAATCACTCGCTTCACCGGTTTCTTCCTCCGGACGGGGGGCCACGGGAAGAAGTTTAACCAGGGTTGGAACGAGTCTGCTCGTACTAACAAAACGCGTGTAATAAACCCAGACCTCATGCGCCTCGCCCATTAAGAACTCATCTGACACGCCCCGGGAGATATCCACGGCGGTCGAATAATCGAAGGAAGTCATCTCTTCAAGATAACTGGCCCGTATATTCGCCTTTCGCCGCTTGAAATAATCATAAATTCTCCGGCCGGCCAGGGTTAAAGAGACCTCTATATCCTGGCGCTGGCGTTCGCGAAGGATTTTTTCCACGCCGGCGATGATGTTAGCGTTAAAGCTGCCGCACAGTCCCCTGTCCGAGGCAAAGGTGACCAGTTCAATCTTTTTCACCTCTTCAGGCTGCTTCAGGAAGGGATGAATTTCGGATTCTATGCCTTCGGCCAGCTTGGCGATGAGGCTGGCAAACTTAGCGGCATAGGGTCTGAAGTTCTCTATGCGGGTCTGGGCCTTTCTGAGTTTGGCCGCGGCGACCATGTTCATAGCCCGTGTGATTTGTTCGGTCTTTTTAACGGCCGCGATTTTTCTTTGAATATCCTTTAATGTGGCCATGGATTCGCCTATCTTCTAAGCTGCTTGAAAAACTTCGCCAAATTCCGTCAGAGCCTTCTGGATGGTGGCGTCCAAATCATCGCTTATTTCCTGTTTTTCAACGATTTCGCTAAAAATCCGGGGATACTTGCTCTCGATAAACTCGAAGAGCTGCGATTCATAGCTGGCGATGGCTTCGGGCGGATACTTGTCCAGAAAGCCGCGTGTGCCCGCGTAGATGATGAGGACCTGCTTTTCGACCGACATGGGTTGATACTGGGGCTGTTTGAGGATTTCAACCAACCGCACGCCCCGGTCAAGCTGGGCCTGGGTAGCCTTGTCCAGTTCGGTCCCGAACTGGGCGAAAGCTTCCAGTTCCCTATACTGCGCCAGGTCAATGCGCAGCCTTCCGGCCACCTGCTTCATGGCCTTGATCTGGGCGGAACCACCGACGCGGGAGACGGAAAGACCAACGTTAATGGCGGGCCGGACCCCGGAGAAGAATAACGGGGGTTCAAGATATATCTGCCCGTCGGTGATGGAGATAACGTTGGTGGGGATATAGGCTGAAACGTCGCCGGCCTGTGTCTCAATGATCGGCAGGGCCGTGAGTGATCCGCCGCCGAGTTCATCATTGAGTTTAGCCGCGCGTTCGAGCAGGCGGGAGTGATTGTAAAAAATGTCACCCGGGAAGGCTTCACGTCCGGGCGGCCGCCTGAGGAGAAGCGAAACCTGCCGGTAGGCAACAGCCTGTTTGGAAAGGTCGTCGTATATTATCAAGGCGTGCCGTCCCCTATCCCGGTAGTATTCACCGATGGAACAACCGGCGTAAGGAGCGATATACTGCATGGTGGCCGGGTCAGCAGCGCAGGCCGAAACGACAACGGTGTAGTCCATGGCCCCGAAACGGCGCAGGGTATCCACGACCTGAGCGACGGTGGATTTTTTCTGACCGATCGCCACATAGATACATACGACATCCTGCCCCTTCTGATTGATAATGGCATCCACACCGATCGCTGTTTTACCAATCTGGCGGTCCCCGATGATCAACTCGCGCTGACCGCGTCCGACCGGCGTCATGGAGTCAATGGCTTTCAGCCCGGTGTACATGGGTTCTTTCACTGGCTGCCGGGCGATAACCCCTGGGGCGATAACCTCGATTCGGCTGAATTCAGTGGCCTCAATGGGCCCCTTCCCG
>CAZVRN010000121.1:0-8610 GCA_964629485.1 uncultured Thermodesulfobacteriota bacterium
GGCTGTGCGCTTCGAGAATCTGCCCTACCAGCAGGCGCGTCGCCGCCCTCAGTTTTTCGGTTTCACCTAGTCCGCCGAAGCGCGGCAGCGCTAAGCCCAGAAGCAGGCCGATCAGCACCATGATCACCAGCATCTCAACCAAGGTAAAGCCGGTATTTCGGCTGGTGATTTCTGGCCTGGCTGACATGGAAGGCTCAGGACTTGGGCTTTTCCTGCGCCCAGTTGCCAATGTCAGCGTCAGGACCGGTTCCTCCCTCCTCACCGTCAGACCCCAGGGACATGATATCGAAGTCCTTGTTGTGAACTCCGGGGGAAATATAAACGAAGTCATTCCCCCAGGGGTCCTTGGGCACCTGATTTTTATCCAGGTATCCTCCCTCCCGCCAGTGGTTGGGAATTCGGCCCGATGTCGGCTTTTCAACCAGGGCTGAAAGGCCCTGGTCGGTATCCGGATAGAAACCGTTGTCCAGTTTGAATAGTTTGAGGGCTGATTCCAGGCTCTCGATCTGCATACGCGCCTTGACCCGCCTGGCCTCCTCCGGGCGGCCCATGATTTTGGGAATGATCAGCCCGGCCAGGATGCCTAATATGACAACTACGACCAGGATCTCAACCAGGGTAAAACCAGACCGGCGCGCGAGAGTCCGGCGGCTAGACCGAAAAAAGTTCATCCTTTACTCCTATCCAACCAGGCCGCTGAGGTCAAAGATGGGCAAAAGCACGGCCAGTACTATGAAACCAACTACCAATCCCATGATTATGATTATGACCGGTTCAACCATGGAGGTCAAGGTGGACATTACCTGATCTGTCTCCTCTTCATAGGCCTTAGCCAGTCTGGACAGCATTTCTTCGAGCGCCCCCCCGGCTTCACCTACAGCGACCATGCGCCTGACCATGGAAGGAAACAGACCGCCGGCGTTGAGGCCTTCAGCCAGTGAACGCCCTTGAGTGACCTGCTGGCGGGCGGTCTCCAGGGCCCGGGCGTAGTTGGAGCGGCCAAGCCCCCGGCTGGTAACCTCAAGGGCCGCGGTCAGCGCCACACCGCCCGAACTCAAGAGCGCCAGGCTTCTGAGCACTCGGGCCAGAAGCAGTTTCTGAAACAAGCCGCCGAGGAACGGGACGTGAAAGACCAGGTTTTCGACAAAACGATACCGGTTGTCATTTTTGAGCAGGCGCAAGGCCAGCAGGATCAGGCCGGCCAGGAGCAAAACCAGAACCCACCAGTAGTTTCGTAAAATCGCGGACAATCCCAGCAGCAGGCGCGTCGGCCAAGGCAGAACCGCGTTTAAGTCCCTGAACAAGCCGGTCATGGTCGGCACGACAAAGGAAAGCAGGAAGACAAGCACTCCGGCGCCAACAACGGTCATGAAGGCCGGGTAGGTCATGGCCGAGTATATCTTTGCCCGCCGCGCCTGCCTGAGTTCCAGGTTTTTAGCCAGTTGATCAAAGACGGCCCCCAAAGAGCCGCTCATCTCCCCGGCGCGGATCAGGTGAATATATTCTGCCGGGAATAGATCGGATTGGCCCGCCAGGGCATCGGCCAGAGACTCGCCGCTGGTGACATGTTCTTTAACCAAAGCCAGGGTCTGTCTGAGGTCATGATCCTCGGTCTGCTCCTGAATGGTGTCAAGCGCCTGCACCACGGGCAGTCCGGCGGAAAGCAGCGTGGCCATCTGGCGGGTCAAGGGAGCCAGGACCTTCAAGGAATTTCGTATGGGTGTGGTCAGGAGCCTTTTGATCTGATTCAAGGCCCGGCCCCGGACGCGCGATGCAGTGGTCGGCTGCACCTCTATCGGAAAGAGGCCTTCGGTTCTGAGCCTTGCGCGGGCCCTCAACGGGCTGTCCGCATCCAGGACACCGCGTACTGTTTTGCCTTTACTGTTAAGGGCGCGGTAAGAATAAACAGGCATGCGCTTTAGCCTTTTCAGGCCGAGGTGACCCGGAGGACTTCTTCAAGGGAGGTTATTCCATCGCGGATTTTTTCCAGGCCGTCGCGTAATAAAGTTCTCATGCCCGCTTTCAGCGCAGCCTTCCGGATGACGTTTGCCTCCGGGTTGTGGACCAGGATTTGCTGAATGGCGTCGTCCAGGATCAGAAGTTCATAAATGCCCGTCCGGCCCTTGTAGCCGGTCTGAAGGCAGTCGGGACAGCCCCGGGCGCGGAAAAACTGAACATCCTTAAGGGAGTCCGGTTCAAGGTTCGCCCGATCCAGGGTCTCAGGCGCGGGCTTGTAAGGCTCCTTGCATTGCGGGCAAAGGAGACGGACAAGACGCTGGGCCAGGACACCGGTGACGGTTGAAGAGACAAGATAGGGTTCGATTCCCATGTCCACCAGCCTGGTCACTGCAGACGGCGCGTCATTCGTGTGCAGGGTTGAAAACACCAGATGACCGGTCAGAGACGCCTGGATGGCGATTTCGGCCGTCTCCAGGTCCCTGATTTCGCCGATCATGATTATATCGGGGTCATGCCTGAGAACCGAACGCAGGCCGCGTGCGAAATCAAGGCCGATTTTTGTGTTGACCTGAATCTGGCCCACACCAGGCAGGTTGTATTCCACCGGGTCCTCGATGGTGATGATATTGGATTCCCTGGAATTAAGCCTGCTCAAGGCGGCGTAAAGCGTGGTTGTCTTGCCGCTGCCGGTCGGTCCGGTGGTAAGAATGATCCCATGCGGCTTGGAGATCAGGCCCACGAAGAGGTCCAGGTTTTCCCGGTTCAGGCCGAGGTCCTCCAGGTTAAGATGAGCCGAGCCTTTGTCCAGGAGCCTGAGGACCAGCCTTTCACCTTCGGATGTGGGTATGACCGAGACCCGAACGTCAATATTGCGTTCAGCCACGGTAAAGTTGAAGCGCCCGTCCTGGGGCAGGCGTTTTTCGGCGATATCCAGCCCGGCCATGACCTTGATGCGCGAGACCAGGAAAGGCAGGTAGTGCCTCGGCGGGGCGAGCCTGTCGTATAAAATTCCGTCAATACGGGACCGGACATTGACCACGCCGGGGCCGGGTTCAATATGCACGTCGCTGGCGCGCTCGGATACGGCCTGAAAAAGAATTCGGTTGACCAGCTTGATGACCGGCGCAGCGTCGTCTGAATCAATCAGGTCAGGGATGGCGTCAAGGTTCGTGTTCAGGAGGTCTTCTTCCCCGGCCACCATTTCGGTCAGGAGGTCATCGGCCGTGTCCATGCTTTCAGAAAAAATCACGTTGAGAGAGCTGAGAATTTCTTTTTCCGGGGCCGCCGCAACTTCAATGCGTTTGTTAAGCGTGAAAGCCAGTTCATCGGTCGCCCCCAAGTTCAACGGGTTCGATACGGCCACGACGACTTTGTCTTCGGCCGCTTCTATGGGAACCAGCCGGTTCTTCCGCGCCCAGGCCACGTCCAGTTTCTTTATTAACTCCAGGGGGAGCTGAACGCGGGGCAGGTGTTCAAGGAAAGGGATTCCCAGCCGGTCGCATAGGGACCGTATCTCTTCCCCTCCGGCCGTGGAGGCGTGTTTTGCCTGGTTGAGGGTTTCTGTGTCTGGAGAACCTGTCATGGATTCCTTTTACTGTTTCAAGAAATCTATCGTTTCTTGGGACTGCTTTTTTTTGCCTTCCTGGTAGCCCTTGCGCGCATCCTGGGCCTGTTTCTGTTTTTTCTGAGTGATCGCTTTAAGCTGTTCCGGCGTGCGGATGATGGTCGGTGTAATAAGGATCATGAGGTTGGTTTTGTCACTGGTTTTTGAACGCGCCTTGAATAACCACCCCATGACCGGTATCTGACCGAGGCAAGGCACATAGCTGCCGGATTTCCTGGTGTTATTATCAATCAGGCCGCCAATGACCACGGTTTCGCCGTTCGCGACCATGACCGTGGTCTCGGTCTCTCTCTTGGTGGATGTCACCGCCCCGGTCTCCGCTTCGGCCACGAAATTTTTTATCTGAAGGAAAACCTTGAGCTTGACGAACTCTCCTTTGCTGATCTGGGGCGTGATTTTCAGGGTAATACCCAGGTCCTTGAAATCAAAGGTCTTGGTAACCTGTCCCTGATCTAAGGTAGAGCTTTTGAGGAAAGGCCGCTCCTCGCCCACGACAATAACGGCCTCCTCATTGTCCATGGTCAGCAGATGAGGCGTTGACAGAATGTTTACCTCCGAATCGGTTTGGAGGGCGTTAATCAGCAGGCCCAGGTTCAGGTAAGTGACGCCTCCGAAGGTTAATGTTCCCCGGGCCGCCCCCAGGACCAGGCCGCTCGGTCCGGCCAGCGGATTAGCCGCCATTTGATTCAAGAGCCCCTGCGCGTTCGAACCCCGGGGCAGGTTGGTCCCGCCGAGTAAAGTCGTGGCACTGGACCCTTGCGGCGGAATATTAAGAGCCCGCCATTCCGCCCCCAGTGAAAGGGACTTGGTGAAAGACAACTCCATGATCAGCCCTTCCACCAAAACCTGAGCCCGCTGGATGTCCAGCTTTTTAATAATGGAACTAAGGACCTGGTAATCCCGGTTTTCAGCGCGAATGATCAGGGCGTTTGTGGATTTTTCCGCGACGATGGTCACCTGATCCTGCAAAAGCGCTCGTCGCTGGGCGCCGGCCCTTTGGGCCGCGGTTTTAGCCTGAACGTTCTGCCCGACAAGATTGTTCAAAACGTTGGCCAGGTCCTCTGCCAGTGCGTTTTCAAGGAAATATACATGGACGTTGGCCGCGCCGACAGGCGCCGGCGTGTCCAACTGGCGCACTAATTTTTCAAACAATTGAAACTGGCCGGGCCGGGCCATGACGATCAATGTGTTGGTGCGGGTATCAGGAACAACATTAAAGGCCTGCCGGGCCGGAGACTTCCCCTTGATCCTGACCAGTTGCTCGAGTTCGCTGGCCAGGTCCTTGGCTGAAGCATGCTTGAGCGGAACAAGCCTTAACTGCGCTCCCTCACCTTCCACGTCAATGGCTTTTATGATGCCCAGCAGGCGGGAAATGTTGGAGGAAAAATCAGTGATGATGAGTATGTTGCCTTGGTCATAGGCCATGATGATACCGGTTTTGGCAAGGAGGGGGGTAAGAAGCTTGCGTATCTCAAGCGCCTGGACGTGTTTCAGGCGAACGAGTTGAGTGACCATGCGGTCTTCCGGTTTTTTGGTTGTAGGAAACTGCCGCGTTTCAATTGCCTTGGTCTTGGCTTTTATAGAAGGGATAATTTTAATGTAATTGTCATAGGGAACCGTGGTAAAGCCGTGAACCTCCAGAACGGACTCGAAAAGACGATACGCCTCCGCCGGGCTGACCTTGGTCGGAGAATAGACGGTTACCTTGCCCTGAACCTGGCGGTCGAAGATGAAGTTTTTACCCAGCAGTTCGCTGATGAATTTGGCAATAACCCGCAAATCCACATCTACAAAATTAATCGTTACCTTTTTATCGGCGGATACCCGGGTGGACGAACCGCCGTCTCCAGTGCCAGCGATGCGCGCGGCGTGAGAAAGTGGAGTTAAAACCAAAAAAAGCAAGATAACTATCAGCAGGGCGATTATTTTTTTCATATTCATTGTTTCCCGGCCTTATGTTCTCCCTGGCCGTCCTGGTGAAGAAATCGTTCAAACTCCGGCAGGCCGGCCAGATTTTTTAAATCATTGTCTCCTGAGGCCCAGCGTCGGACCGCGGGTTCAATCTGTGCCGCTTTGAGCAGGCGCGCCATGGCCTTGGCTTTCATGCCTTTTTTAGCATAGAGGCAGGCCATGTTGTATGATGCGTTCACAAAGCCCGGGTCCAGCTTAAGGGCCGTGCTGAATTCGGTTTCAGCCTGATTATAAAGATTTTTTCGCAGAAATATAACACCGAGGTTATTGTGCCCTAATTTATTGTCGGGGTCAATCTCAAGGACACGGGTATACATCCGCCGGGCTTTTTCCAAGGCATGATCGTGAAAGAAAAAGATATTGCCTAAATTCAGGTAAGCCTTGGTCAACCGCGGGTTCAGGCGCAGGGCTTGGCGGTACGCAAGAACCGCCTCGTTGTAACGGCCTTCTTCCTGAGCCGCCCGCCCCGCTTTATAATGTTTCAAGGCCGCTTCTTCCTGCGCCGGTGCGAGAGGCGCCTTGCCGCCCGCTGCTGAAGTCGCCGCCCCGGCTCGGCCCGCACCCGGTTTCTCCACGGCCACGACGCGCCCGCGCGGCTTTTTTAAAGTTTGCGGCAATTTTTTAGGCATCAGCGGGTGTCTTACAATGACCGGCTGTCGGGACCGCCTTGCGCTGGTCCCGGACAGATTCGAAGCCTTTGGCGCCTTTTTCGCCGTCACAGCCGTTTTTACGGACCCAGCCGGCTGCCGTGCCCTGTCCCCGGGCGGGGCCGCCGGCAAGAGAGCGCTTGTTTTTGATTTTTCAGACCCGGGAAAAACCTTTTCGCCGGTGGTTTTCACCCCGGCCAAAGACCGTGCTTTTTGAACCGTGATCGTATTTGTCTTTCCCGGCCGCAAGACAAACCAGCCGATTGCTCCCACAACCAGGGCCGGCACGATCAGGACGACTGCAACAAGCATGGCCCCGGGTCTTTGTTTTGCAGTAAAAGACGGAGTCTGCTGAACCGGGGAACCGGTTTTCCCGGAAGCCTCGTTCATCTGCCCGGCCCGCCTTAAGGCGTCGTTGATCGAACTCATGTCAGAAACCGCCTTTCAACGTGGTGTAGCTGAAATAAGAAGCCAATATGACCAAAATAAAAAGCAAAACCGCGGGTATCAGGCTTCGGGACGATTTTCGATGAAAAACGGCTGCCCAGCCGGATGGCCTATCGTAACCGGCCAGCTCCGACCAGGCCTGGCGCACAGCGCTCGGCCGGACAAGATGAGTCCCCTGGCTAAAGGCCACGAGCAGGGCCCGGTCACAGATGGCGTTTATCTGCCGGGGCACGCCCCCGGAAAAGCGATGAATAAGACGGTAAGCCCTGGGATGGAACCGAACCAGGCTCTGAGGTCCCGCCACGGAGACCCGGTGGTGAATATAGCGAACCGTGTCCTCGTATTTCATCGGGGACAGGTGACAGCGCACGGCGATGCGCTGGTTAAGCTGCTTCAGGCCGGGCTGGTCAAGGGTGCGGGACAACTCGGGCTGACCGACCAAGATGATTTGAATGAGCTTTTTCGTTTCCGTTTCCAGGTTGGACAGCATACGAATCTGTTCCATCACTGGCACCGAAAGGTTTTGAGCTTCATCAATGATTAAAACAGCATTCCCTCCAGCGGCCAGTTTGTCTATAAGGAACCGGTTCAATGTCTCGATAAGCTCTTCCCTGGTGGACCCTTCCGCCGGCAGGCCGAAATCACGGTTGATTGCCCTGAGAAGCTCGATTTCACTCAAAAAAGTGTTAAAAATGAGTGCGGTTTTAATCTGTTCATCCAGGCGATCCAGCAGGAGTCTGGTCAGAGTCGTTTTGCCTGCGCCGATGTCCCCGGCAATCAAAATAAAGCCCTTGCGCTGATCAATCCCGTAAATCATATGCTCCAGGACTTCCTGGTGCCCGGGACTGAGATAAACGAACCTGGGATCCGGGGTCAGGTTAAAAGGCGCTTCATTAAACTGAAAAAAAGATTCGTACAATTCAAACCCCTTAACGTAAGGAGTAAGTAAAAGTCGCAGGCATGCCCCGGCGTTCCACCTCCAGGGTCACATTGTCAAGCTCCTTGATCTGCTGGTAGAGGCCCATGACATCTTCAGGCTGCCGGATTTCAACTCCGTTCAGCTTGACAATAACATCATTGTTGCGCAGCCCGAGCTGATAAAAAACGCTGTTCGGACGAATGGAGGAGACTCTGAATCCGTGTGGCTTTCCATTTTTTCGGTAAGGCTGAATGTTAATCTGGGACAAAAAACCGTAAAGGTCGCTCAGGTCTTTATTGAGAATAGTCCGGCTGACTACGTATTTGTTCAGCCCCACGGCCCGGGCGATTTTTTCAGTCCGGGTCCTTAATTTGCGGCTGGCAGGAAATTCCCGGCCCAGCGATCTGCGACCTGGCTTCGGTTCCACAATGGTCAGCCTTTGCAGTTTTCCGTTCTCTTGAAGAAGGACTTCCCCGGCATTGATTTGAACCAGCTTGGCCTCCCCGACCATGTCGCCGACGCGGAACAGTTTCTGTTTCCTGGACTTGGCTTCCTCCAGGACCGCGTAAGACAAGTCGGCCTTTTGGCCGATAATCGTCCCTTTAAGTTTAAAGTCGGCTTTGTCAGCCTGAACTTCGGGCCCCGTAACCGGTGCGGGCTGGGCCGAAACACCCGCTTCCTTCATCCCCGGGGCAAAGATATTGTCGCGAACGATGGCTTCATATTCAGCCAGGCTGCGGGTCCTGGGCGTCAGGTTTGCGACGACCCTGACCGGAGATTGGTCCCTGGCCCTGTCCTCCATGCGGTGAGCCAGGACGGTAGTGCCCAGATTGACTCCGGACCAGACGATCAGGCCCAGGATTAATACATGGGCGGTCCATAAATAATATTTCGTTGGTACGGTCATTTCCCGCCACATTTCATCGGCTGAACATAAAAGCTTGTATGCCATAATAGCATATATTTTCAAGAAGTGAAGATACCATTAGTTTAATCTGTAGCTAGTACATAATGTGTCCGGTCATTTTAGTAAATGAAGTGTC
>CAZVRN010000122.1:0-8475 GCA_964629485.1 uncultured Thermodesulfobacteriota bacterium
AAAAAACTGACACTTCATTTACTAAAATGACCGGACACATTATGTACTAGCTACAATTCGGGAGATCATCGTTGACACACTAATACCGTTTCATTATACTTCTTTTATCACCGCAAATTTTTTTCAATGACTGAAGCCGGCTGAATGCCTGAAAGGTAAAGGATATATGCCTGTTACAAAAAAATTTTTATTTTTTTGTTTTTGCGCGGCAGTACTGTTTTTGGCAAGCCCTAATGTCTTTTCAGGCCAGAAGAAAACAAGCGCGCCCAGGGAGATTAAGCAACTGGTCCCCAGGCAAATAAAGCTTGATCTTAATTTTGACGGCAAGGTGGATCGGGTGGAAGTTTACAATGAAAAAGGAGTCATCGTTCGCCTTGAGGTCGATACCGACGCCGACGGTAAAATGAACGAGTGGGTTTATTTTACAAACGGGATTCGCAGCAGAGCGGAAAAAGACATTAACAGAGACGGCAGGGCCGACACCTTTATAACCTACGACGCCAGGGGGGTAATCACCAAACTCGAAGGGGACACCAGCGGTGACGGGAAAATAAACGAGTGGGTTTATTACAAAGACGGCAAGCCGGTAAGGGCTGAAAAAGATACCAACGCTGACGGCAAACCGGATACCTGGATAACATACTGAAAACCAGCGAGCATCCGTCGCGTCTGCAGACTCTACCGGCTGCAATTATAAGCCGGGTAAGTGTGCAGCCTTCACCTTTCTGAGTGAAACTGGACCTTAAGAATAATTATTCCTGCAAGGTGTATCCGGATTTCACAAGCTCCTTGATCAGCGGTTCGGTTTTTTTGGTTTTTACCCGTATAAAAACCCGATGTCCCTCTTTTTCCCGGTGAGGCAGGGAAAAAATGGCCAGGACAGGGACACCCTGCTTCTCAATCATAGTGGCAATCTTGCTGAATTCGCCCAGCTTGTTTTCAAGATCAATATTGTCCAGGGTAATAATTTCCGAATCGTCCCCAGGGGCGAGCAGGTGAATGAGCGCGTTGAATATCTCGGTTTCGGTTACAATTCCAACCAGCTTGCCTTTGTCGACCACCGGAAACGAACCGATGCCCAGTTTATGGCCTTTAAGGATAATATCGAAATTTGAATCTTCCGGAGAGACTGTAATGGGGTTTTTGTGCATGATGTCTTTGACCTTGAGCTTCAGGTAGAGGTAGTTAAGTTCATGGATGCTCAAGGTCGTCACGGCCGATGGTGAAGCCTCGATGATGTTGCGATAGGTTACGATTCCAACCACCTTGCCTTTGTCCACAACGGGCAGGCGCCGAATCTTGTGTTCCTTCATGATTTTCTTTGCATCGATAATCAGGGTTTCCGGAGTGACGCTTATTGGGTCTCTCGTCATCCAATGTTTGATTTTCATTGGTCTTTCCTCCCCTCTTGATGGTCCTTCATTTTATTATATCTGTCAAAATGCCGGGCCAAAATTCTGCCGTGGTTGTATAACCAGACGCCTCTCAGCCTCCCAGATAAGCCTTTTTTATTTTTTCGTTCGCCAGCAGGGTGTCGGCCTGACCTTCAAGAATGACAGAGCCTGTCTCCAGTACATAGGCGTATTGGGCTACTTTAAGGGCCGCGCGGGCATTTTGTTCTACCAGGAGGATGGTGGTGCCTCGCCGGTTAAGCCGTTCTAAAACTTTAAAAATTTCTAAAACAAAAAGAGGGGCCAGGCCCATGGACGGCTCATCTAGAATAAGTAGTTTGGGTCTGATCATCATGGCCCGGGCTATGGCCAGCATCTGCTGCTCACCGCCGGAAAGTGTTCCGGCGAGTTGGGAAAGGCGGTCTTTAAGGACCGGGAAAAACTCGAAAGTTTCTTCTTTGTGCGCCTTGATTTCCGCGCGGTTTTTCCTCCGGTAATATAAATAGGCCCCCAAGCTAAGGTTGTCTTCCACGCTGAGGCTGGTGAATATCTGCCGCCCTTCAGGGGCCAAGGCGATGCCGAGACTGACGATTTGCCTGGGCAGGGCCCTGGTGATGTCCCGCCCTTTGAAAACGATACGGCCTTCTTTGGATCGGATCAGGCCTGAAATAGACTTGAGCAGTGTGGTCTTGCCCGCGCCGTTGGTGCCGATGATGGTAACGATGCTTCCTTCCTCGACCTTCAGGCTGATGCCTCTGAGAGCCTGAATCCCGCCGTAATATGCCCTTAAGTTATTTATCTCAAGCATATTCTATTTCCGCGCCAAGATAGGCGTTGATAACCGCCGGGTCAGAGCGAACCACTTCCGGCGTGGCATCCGCGATTTTCCGGCCGTAATCAAGCACCAGAACCTCTTCGGCCACATTCATGACCAGATGCATGTCATGTTCAACCAGCACCACGGTAATGCCTTCATCCCTGATGGCTTTGAAAAGCTGCGCCGCCGTCTCGGTCTCGGTTTCGTTTAGACCGGCGGCCGGTTCGTCCAGAAGGATCAATTCAGGTTCTGTGGCCAAGGCCCGGGCTATCTCCAGAAGTTTTTGCTGCCCCAGAGGCAGGCTGCCGGCCTCCTGGCCGGCTTTCTGGCTCAGGCCCACAAAATCAAGGTAATACCTGGCCTTTTCTAAGATGCTGCGCTCTTCCTTTCGTGAACCAGGCGTTTTAAAACCCGCACTGAGAATTCCCTTTCGTGTTCGGACATGCCGCCCGATCATGACATTTTGCAAAACAGTCAATTCTTTGAACAGCTCAACTGTCTGAAAGGTGCGTGAGATACCGCGCTCGGCAATCTGGTGAGATTTCAATTTGCTGATGGAGCGTCCGTTGAAGATAATGTCACCGGTGTCGGCAGGCAAAACGCCGGAAATCAGGTTGAAAAGGGTGGTCTTCCCGGCCCCGTTCGGGCCGATAATGGCCTTTATGATACCCCGGGAGATTGTAAAATCAAGGTCAAAGATTGCCACCAGCCCGCCGAATGCTTTGGTAAGCGATGTAACTTTAAGGATGTCTTCGGATTGAGTCATTCTTTTTTCAGCTTCGGGATCTTAAACGCGGTGTGATCAGGCGGTGGAGTACATTCGGCAGACTGAACAGACCATTGGGGAGAAACATGATAATCAACAGCAGGACAAAACCGTAAGCCAGGACATCAAAATCTTCCAACACGATCAGCCATTCAGGCAAAAAGGTCATTAAAGCCGCTCCGATGAGTGCGCCCCAAACGCTGGTCATACCGCCGATGACGACCATCATCAACAGTTTAATGGAATAAAACAGATCGAAAACCGGGGGATTGATGAACTGAACATAGTGGGCGTAAAGGCTGCCTGCGATTGAAGCCATGATTGCGCTGGTAATGAAGACCTGGATTTTATACCGGGCCGCATTCACGCCCATGGTCATGGCCGCGACTTCGCTGCCATGGATGGACCGTAAGGCGCGGCCGACCCGTGAGTGAATAATATTCAGGGTAAAGATCAACATGGCAATAGCCACCGCCCAGATAAGATAATAGTTTGCCAGGATTGAATCAAAAGTGAAACCAAAAAGAGAGAGGTGAGGGATGTTGCCAAATCCGTCGGGGCCTCCGGTTAGAGATACGGATTCGTTAAAGATGATGTAGATGATTTCTCCAAAGGCCAGGGTGGCCATGGCCAGGTAATGCCCGCTGAGTTTTAGGGACGGGGAACCGACTATCACGGCCACGGTTGCCGATAAAAAGATCCCGGCCAAAATGGCCGCCCAGGGGTTGATGCCGTATTTAGCCGTTAAGATGCCTGAAGTATAGGCCCCCAGCCCGTAGAAAGCCGCCTGGCCCAACGATATCTGTCCCGCGTATCCCATGAGCAGAGAGAGGCCCATGGTGATCATGGATGTCAGCCCGACAAAGACCATGATGTCCACGTAGTGGGAAATGCCCGAAATGCGCCCCACCAACGGGAAGAGCAGAATAAAAAAAGAAAGACCTAAGACACCGATTAAGTTCTTGCGCCCCATATTAGAACTTCTTTAGTTTGCTGACTTCGGCGCTTCCAAGGAGACCGCTTGGTTTGATAAACAGAACCAGGAGCAGGACCGCCAGGGCCATGGCGTCCTTGTATCCCGATGATATCAGCCCCGCTCCCAATGATTCAATCAAACCGAGAATGATCCCGGCCATGACCGCGCCGTAAAAATTACCCAAGCCTCCCAAAATACAGGCCGCGAAACCTTTAAGGGCCAGCATGGCTCCTCGATCATATTCCATTAAGGCAATAGGCGTAATAATTATGCCGGCCACCGCTCCCAGGCCGGCGGAGAGCATAAAACTCAGCATGATCATGCGTTGTGTGTTAATGCCTACCAGGGAAGCCGCCTCAGGGTTGTCGGCGCAGGCGTTCATGGCCTTGCCAATGATGGTTCGGCTGAAGAAAAAGCTCAAAAGAACCACCAGCACGGCCGTAATGCCGATAATCCAGAGGGTCTGGGGTACAATTGAAGCGCCGAAAAACGAGAGAGGGGTGTCACCGGAAAAGGGCCTTAAGGAAAAGGAATCCTTGCCCCAGATGAACATGGCCAGCCCTTTCATTAAAATAGACAGGGCCAGGGTCAGAATGACCAGCCGCAGAACCTCGGCGTCTTTGAGCGGAAAAATAGCCAGGCGTTCGATGAGAAGACCGACTAATGTGACCACGCCCACCGTTATCAGAAAGGCAAGCGGCATGGGCAGGTGAACAGTGTTGACCAGGGTGACCATGACCAAGCCGCCCAGCATGACGAATTCTCCCTGGGCGAAGTTAATGATTTCCGTGGACTTGTAAATGATGTTAAAACCCAGCCCCACGATGGCATAGATGCTGCCCACCGTAATGCCTGTTACAATGTATTGAAGAAGCTGACTAATAAGGCCGTAGTTTTCCATACGAACTCACGAAAAATTCAGCGGGACCGGGTATACCCCGGCCCCCCGCTTCTGAAGGACTTTATTGATTGGCGGCCTTCGCTCGATAACCGGTCAGGGAATCCCCCCTGGTTCAAAAAAGCCACCGATTGCATCCAGCGTTAAAGCCGTTAAGTCAGGAGATTAGTTAGCCAAGGCCCATTTTCCGTTTTTGACCACGACCATCTCAAAAGCACTGGCGTCCAGGCCGCAGTGATCCTGAGGTGACATGTTGAAAACACCGCCCGTGCCAGCGAACCCTTTGATGTTTTCAATATAATCACGAATCTTGGCCTTGTCCGGGCCCACGGCTTTCAGGGCCATGGTTACCATGTTCAAGGCATCCCAGGCATGTCCGCCGAATGTGCTGACCTCGGCCTTGTATTTCTTCTCGTAATCGGTCTTGTATTTCAAGACAAAATTACGCTGAGGCTGGTTCGGAGGCAGAAGCTCGGCTACGACCACTCGCCCCAGAGGAGCGTATACGCCTTCGGCCGCCCCGCCGGCCAGTTCAATGTTGCGCTTGCTGCCAAAACCATGGCTTTCGTAAAAACGAAATTTTTTATTCATGCCCAGTTGTTTCCAGTTTTTAATCATGATCACCTGGGTGGGGCCGACCGTCCAGCCGATAATGGCCTGCGCGTCAGTTCCCCGGATTTTGGTGAGTTGGGCGGTCATGCTGGTGTCTTTGGGGCCGAAAACTTCATCAGCCACAATATTGATCCCCATCTTGGGGGCGAGCTTTTTCAGCTCAACCCGGCCGCTTGACCCAAAACCGGTGTTCGCGGTCAGAAGGGCCGCCCGGGAAAGTCCGTCTTTTTTCATGTGCATATAAATAGCTTCTGCTGCCTGGGTGTCGGTCTGCGGGGTTTTGAAAACCCATTTTTTGACCGGTTTTACTATTTTTATACTGGCAGCGCACGAAACAAGCGGTATCTGAGCCTTCTCAACAACCGGGATAATGGCCAGGGTGGTGCCTGAGAGTGAAGGTCCCACAATGGCCACCACTTTATCTTTTCGGATAAGGCGCTCGATCCGGTTCTTAGCCTTGGTGGCATCTCCTTCAGTATCATAGATAATTAGCTCAAGCGGATGCCCATTGATTCCGCCGGCGGCATTAATCTGTTCTTCAAACATTTTGGCCGAATTTCGCTCAGGCTCTCCCAAAAAAGATGTCCGGCCGGTCACAGAAAAAACAGCGCCGACCTTATAAGGTTCTGCCGCTTGGCATAAGGAAGCCGGGAACATTAAGGCGATTGACAGCAAAATGAAACATACAAAAATAATACTCTTCCTCATAAGCTTTTCCTCATTGAGTTGAATTATGTTAATATGATAAGATTGATTGACAAATACCGCTGGATTATATGTATTGCTGTATCCTGTTCCCACCCCCTTTCAATTGTTTTAAGAACGTCTTTATATAAGAATCTTTCTTAAAATACAAGGAATTTCTAAATCTGTATTTGATAATAAGCCCTGGAGGAAAAAGATATTTAGATAAGCCCTCCAGGACTTCGTCTTTTAGCTGAGCTTATTGTCAGTTTCAAGTTTATGTCCCCGAAATATTATTGATATTCGTGCGGGCTGAATTTTCACCTTCCCCCTTTCAAGAAAACTGGTGGCTCTTAAAAGTTCTCGTTTGAAACATGGCGCTTTTACAAAATCTTGCAGGTAAAAAATTAAAGTCCCTTTCTTAAAAAGCCTTGACACCGCGGCGGGGTTGTAGTATTCGGCTAATCTGGACAGGAACATATAATCGCATTAAGTTCCTTTACCAATAACAGGAAGTTAGGCGGGGGAGCAGTTAATATCAGCGAGTAACAGGCAGTTGGACTCTGATAACCCAAACAGGTACTGCGCTGCTAAGAAGAAGGCAGTGTTTAATTTCAGACCTGTTTAAGCCTTAGTAAAAAAAATAAATCGGCGTGCTTTGATGGCACTCCACTGCGGCTTAAGAAAGGAGGATGCTGTGGAAATTGTCGTTTGTCTGAAACAGGTTCCCGATACGGAGACCCAAATAAAAATCTCTGGGGACAACAAATCCATTGACGCCAGCGATATCAAGTGGATCATGAATCCCTATGATGAGTTTGGTGTGGAAGAGGCATTAAAAATTAAGGAAAAATTTCAAGGCACGGTAACCGTGGTCAGCGCCGGCCCGGCCCGCGTGGTTGAGGCCCTGCGAACGGCTCTGGCCATGGGGGCGGACAAAGCAATTCATGTTGAAACTGATACAACACAGTTGGATTCTTATGGCACGGCCGAACTGCTTGCCGCAGCCATCAAGGAGATCCCCTATGACTTGATATTCTGCGGCCAGCGCGCCGTTGACAATGACCAGACTTCGACCGGGGCTGCTTTGGCCGAATTTCTGGGTATTCCTCAGCTCTCTATCATTGAGAAGGTTACTCTGTCGGATGACGCTTCCAAGGTCACGGTCGAGCGTCCGGTTGAAGGTCAGACCATGGTTATCGAATCCAGCCTGCCGGTCTTGATCACCGCCCAGAAAGGTCTTAACGAACCTCGCTACGCCTCACTGCCCGGGATTATGAAAGCCAAGAGAAAACCCATGGATAAAAAAGACCCCGGCGCTTTGGGAGTGACTCCCGCCAGTAAAGTGGAAGTGGTCCGGATCGTCCCGCCGCCGGAGCGGGCCCCCGGGAAGATCATCGAGGGCGAGACAGCGGAAGAGAAGGCGATCGAACTGGTTCGTTTACTCCACGAAGAAGCCAAAGTCGTCTAGGCATAGGGAAAGAAGGAGAAAGAAGAATGGCAGAAGGAATTTGGTTTGTCGCCGAGCAAAGAGACGGTGAGTTGAGGAAAGTAAGCTTTGAAGTCGCTAGTGCGGCTCGCCGCCTGGCTGACGAGATGGGAACAACTGTATCTGGTGTCTTATTGGGCTCCGGAGTAGCCGGGGAGGCTGAAAAATTAGGCGCTTATGGCGCAGACAAGGTCTTCCTTATTGAAGATGACGCCTTGAAGGAGTACACCACGGACGCTTACACCGGGGCGATTGCAAATCTGGTCAAGGAAAACGATCCGGCCATCCTGCTGATATCCGCTTCGTTTCAAGGCAAAGACCTCTCCGCTCGCCTGGCCGCCAGGCTCGGAGTCGGATTGGCCATGGATTGTATTAAATTTGAACTCAATAGCGATAAAAAACTGGTGGCCACGCGTCCCATTTATGCCGGCAAGGCCATAGCCGAGGTCATTCCGGCCGGTGATCCGCAGATGGCCACAGCCCGGCCCAACGTCATGGAACTGGTCCAGCCGGATGAAAGTAAAAAGCCCGAGGTGGTGAACGTGCCTTTCAGCGTGGATCCTGCCGAGCTCAAGACCAAGGTCGTGGATATCCTCAAAGACGAAAGCGGCCGGGTCGAATTGACCGAAGCCGATATAATCGTTTCCGGCGGCCGGGGCATGAAGGGACCGGAAAATTATAAGATACTCGAAGACATGGCCGACGTGCTGGGTGCGGCCGTGGGCGCTTCCCGTGCGGCCGTGGACGCCGGATGGCGGCCCCATACCGACCAGGTCGGCCAGACCGGCAAGGTCGTCAGTCCGAACCTGTACATCGCCTGCGGTATTTCAGGTGCCATTCAG